>CAZBFZ010000049.1:0-5984 GCA_964491245.1 uncultured Methanosarcinales archaeon | reverse complement strand
GTTCGTTTCCGAACCTAATCCGGACTAAATCCGAACCTAAAGCGGACCTAAAACGGACCTATTTTGAAAACAAGGTCGTAACGGCTATAAGGAGCAGGCGGAAAGATTACGTCTTGAAGCAAATCATTGAAATTGCGGCAAAAGAAACGCATTCAACAAGGGAAATTGAGGAGATTATCGTCGGAGAAAAGGCGCTGTGCGGAAGGACTGCATTTTACGACTATTTGAGGGAGCTTAAGCATAAAAAGGCAATAGGGCACAGTGAAAAAGGCTCAAAAAAGATAATTGTAGCCGAAAAAGCCAGTTTAGAGGAAGTTCGTTAACGAACTAAGTCCGGACTTAATCCGAACTAAGTCCGGACTTGCCTGCGGATGCGGTGGGCGAGGGCTTTTACATCGGCTGCCGTTGCCTTGGTGGTGTCAAATTTCAGGATTTTGTGGTCCATCTCCCTGGCTTCTGCGAGGCAGGTGTCAAAAATCTCGGCATCCAGGTTTTCGCGGACTTTGGCCTTGCCGTAGCCCTTCTTCTTAAGCCGATGCTCAAGGGTTTTTAAGCTGCAGCTGGTTACAATGCACAAATCAGCGTACTTTCTGGGGAAATAGTGAGACAGGTGGGAGTCGAAAATGATGCCCATTTTGGCTGTTTTAGGGGCTCTGAAGGCGTTTTCCAGCGCTTCAGCCCTCACTTTCATGAGTGAACGGGCCAGTTTTGCCTCGTCTAAAACGTAAGTGCGCCTTTTCCTGTCGTAGCTGCTGTAGATGTGGGCAGCTTTGGCGAAGGAATTCACATCAAAGTACGCATAATCCAGCAAAAGTGAGAGTTTTTTGGCCAGGGTTGTCTTGCCAGTGCCTGGAGTGCCTGTAACGAGAACGGTTACGACAGAGGCGTTCATCAACCAGCCACCCGCCTTTTAGGCACTAGGTTGGAAAGTGAGTGCAAGACTGGCAGTTTATGAGCAATTGCTGGATAAACTGAGGTTTTGTGCATTACTGCAGCAGTTACTAACAATAGTATAAAAGGGTAACGGCGGCTTGTGGCGAACTGCAAAAGAATTTTAAATCCTGATTGCCTATTACAACCCATGAAGACAGGCTTCTTTTTCATCATTTTGGCAGTTGTGGTTGCGGCAGCACTGATTTCAGGGTGCAAAGCACAAGCCGAGCCGCCAAAACAGCCAGAGCAGCAGCATGACCTTTTTACCGAAAAAGGTCAATCAAAAAACGCGACAGAGTGCGTATCTGACTCTGACTGCGGGGTAGGGGGGTGCTCTGGGCAGGTGTGCGCAGTAGCAAAAGAGGCGGAAGGGCTGATAACGACTTGCGAGTACAGGGAGGAGTATGGCTGCCTGAAGCTGACAAGCTGTGGTTGTTTTGATGGAAAATGCTCATGGAGAAACAATCCTGATTACCAGGAATGTTTGAGCGCAGCAAAACTGCAGCAGCCGCAATAGCGATAAAAATAAAAAGAAAGCCGCTGCCAAACAAGGCGAGGATTGTTCTGGGATGGACTGCGACATGTGCGGAAGGGAGCAGGCCGTGCTCAAGGCGGCTGTTGAAGGCAGCGTGCTGAGCGTGTGCGACGGATGCAGCAAATTTGGGAAGGTTGCCGGGAGAATAGCCCTCGCGGTTGCTGCTAAAAAGAAGGAAGAAAAGGCTGCTGCTGCCGAAGACGACTCTGAATTCGTTGTTGCAAACTTTGGCCAGCTGCTGAAGCGTAAAAGGGAATCGCTCCATCTCAAGCAGGAGGAGTTTGCCAGGAAGATAGCTGTAAAGGAGTCCTTGCTTCACCACATGGAAACAGGCAGCGTAAAGCCGGCCATAGAGGAGGCAAAGCGCATTGGAAAGATGCTTGGGCTAAGGCTAATTGAGAAGGCCGAGACTGTTGAGAGCGTGGTGCCGGAGCCTAAGAAGGACCAGCTCACGCTGGGCGACATGATAAAGATAAAAAAGAAGTAGGTGAGCAAAGATTTTCTAGCTTTTTCTATACAGCGATTCGTTCACAAAAACATAGTAGCTCAGCTGGCCATCGTAATATGTGCCGTTAAGCGCCTGCTTGAAGTTTGACTGCAGGTAGCTGAGCATGTTGGCCTTGGCAGTTTCACATTCGAAATCTCCTACCGGACAAAATAATGTCTGGGGTGAGTAAATTACGGCCTCAAATGCCTTGCCCTGCTCCCACTCGTTAAGCGCCTTGAGCTCCTGCGGAAAGCCCTCGTAGGAGGTGAAGTAGTACGGGAAAAATCTGTTGCCATTGTAAGCTGCAAAGACTGGCTCAGAGGTGAGAACAGCTCCCTTGATGCCAAGGCTGGAAATTGAGCGGTAAAGCTCGGAAGCAACAACCGGCTCAGATGATGGGCGCCAGCTGTAGAAGTGGTAGTCCTTGTAAGCGGCAACGGCGAAAGAAAGAATAAGCAGTGAAGCAACAGCAACAGCAGCAAGCCGCAACACGTATTTTCGCACACCCCCCTTAGCTGCCGTGGCAGAAAGCCTCTGCCTCAACCGCAAAAAAATCTCAATGAACGAAGCTGCTGAAAATATGCAGATAGCCGGCAGGAACAGGACAAGGAAACGCTCGTCCTTGTTGGGGATGTAGGAAAAATAAGCCAGGTAAGCTGCCCCGAAAATCCCCATGAGGAGCTTGCCGGCGTCATTAAACCACTTTCTCTTCCAAAAAAGGACAGCGGCTGCTAGGAAAAAAACGAAAACAAAGTGCTGCCTGAAAGCCTCAACGAGGTAAAAGGAGTAGTTGTAAAGCTGGCTGGCGACTGCCTTTGAAGGGTTTGACTGGTGCCACGCGCCAAGTATGAGGGGGCGGAAAATGGCATCGTAGGCGTTGCTTGTGAAAGGCCTGTAAAAGAGGTAGTTGAAAGCGAAAAAAGGCAGGGTAACAAAAACAAAAGCTAGCAGGACTTTGGCAAGCTGCAGCAGCTGTGATTGCCAGAGCCGCTTTTTAACTATGGCGGAGAAGATTGCTGCTGCGATTACTGCCAGCACGAGGCCGTTGGGGAACTTAAACAGCATGGCAGCTCCGGCAGCAGCTCCTGAGAGAAAGTAACGCCTGCTGATGAAAGTGTAAATGGCGAGAAGGGCAAAAAAGGCAGAAGGGACTTCGGTGAGTATGTACGATGAGTAAAGGAAAAACCACGGCGAGGTTGCGAGGAGGGCAGCCGCCAGTATGGCAACTTTCCTGTTAAAGAGCTTGTTTGCGATGAGGTAAGACAGGAAGACCACACCGACGCCAAACAGGACAGTGACGACTTCTGAAAAAAGCACGTAAGGGAGCCCAAGCTTCCAAAAAATGCCTGTAACCAATGGAAGTGCTGGCGGCCTGAGTATCTCCCAAAGGCCAGAGCTGCCCAGAGAATAAATGTACTTGCCCATGCCAAGGTAGACTGCCTCGTCCCAGATTGGAAGATGATACCTTAGTAGGAAAGCGACCTTTGCAGCGGCAAAAACAGCTAAGATTAGCAGAAGTGGCTGCAATTGCTTATCCTGTAGTGTTTTCTGAAGCAGCCTCATCGTCTTCCTCCAAAATTGCAGAAGAAATCCCTGAGCACTCTTCAACAGGGGTTTTGAAAGAGCCGCAGACTATGGGCATGAGGTTGCTTTTTGAGACGACGCCTTCGTACTTGCCCCCCTCCACTATTATTGTTGGGTAAGTGGTTACGTTGTAGCGCCTCTTCAGCATCTCAATGGAGGCTTCGGAGCCTTCAAGGTCTGTGTTTATTGGGAAAACAAGAAGCCTGTCGCCAAGAAGCTTCTTGTAGTAGGACAGTATAACGCCCTGGTCGGGGCAGATGCTGCATTTTTCGTCAGAATAAAAGTAGAGAACTGATACAAAGTCAAGGTCGCATAGCTCTTTTGTTCTCTTTGCAAAAAGCCAGTATCTCAGGTTGTCCAGTACGTAAGCCCTGGCGAGTTCGTTGAACTCCCCCTGGTTGAAGCTCGCAGAAACCTTGTAGCTCTCCATCCTTTCAAGCGAGTCTGTCAGGCTGTTTATGCTGCTCTGGAGGCTAAGCCCAAACACAGGGCAGGAATCAGTATTGTTTGTGAGCGTATTCAGGTAAAGCTGCTGGAACTGCAGGCTCTTGTAGTTCAGCTCCTGAACTTTTGTGGCCTGTTCAACCTTGGTGATGCGCTCGTCATCAATCAGCACGCTTAGCAAAAAGCCCAGGCTGAAGACAAGAAAAGCCATTAAGCCGACAATGATGTACGTTTTCAGGTAGATTTGCCTAGCCATTTATCCTTCCTCCCTGTAAAGACAAGCTGGATTGCAGCTGCAGCGTAAATGAACGACAAGAGTATGTAGTAGAAAAAAAAGTAGAACGGCAGGTAGAGCGTGCCGTGCTTGAAAAGGGCTTCCCTTGCATTCCTGTGGGCCAAGAAAAAGTTTACCACAGCGAGGGCTGTAAGGGTCACTATGATAAAGCTTTTGCCGATATCATACCTTAAAACGTCAAAGGAGAAGCGAAAGCTGCTGAGCAATGTTTGAATGTCAAAACCCACCAGGTAGAGGCCGTAGAACCTGTCCCACCACGGCAGGATCATGAAATAAGCGAAGAAAAAGACCGCAGCGAAAACTGTTATGTAACCGATCATAATTATCGGAAGCTGAAAAACGCCAAAGTGGCCGTACGCCGGATTGAGCAGAAGCGACCTGTACTTGAGAAAGTTAAGAATGCTGCCCCTCCACCAGCGGCTTCGCTGCCTGTAAAGCTGCGGTATGGTGCTCGGAGCAGCCGTGTAAACATACGCGTCAAAGCAGTGCTTCAGCCGGTAATGGCGCTTCTGCATCCTGTAGCCAATCTCCTGGTCTTCGGTAAGGTTGTGCTCGTCAAAGCCGCCAACCTCCCTCATGATGGATGTCCTGTAAAGGCTGAAGGGGCCGGGGGCAACGTACAGGGCATCAAAATGAGAAACAATCCGGTTGAAGAACAGCGTGACAACGTACTCGATGCGCTGAAACTTCTGGATTAGGCTTTTCGGCTGGAAAACCTTCATGGCAGGCGTGACAATAGCAAGGTCATCACCGTGCTGCTCGTAAACGCAAAGCATTTTCCTCAGCGTTTCAGGCTCAACAAAGCTGTCAGAGTCCAAGACCGCGAAAAATTCCCCGCAGCACATCCTTACGCCGTTGTTGACCGCAGCGCCCTTGCCAAGGTTTTTCTGGCTCATCAGTTTAATGTCTGTGCTTTTGCGGCTCCTGATTAACTCGGAAACAATGGCTGCTGTGCTGTCTGTTGAGCCGTCATTCACGACAACGACCTCAAGCTTGCCTCTCGGGTAATCCAGCTTTACTGCGGAGAGGACGCAGTCCCTTATAGTTGCGGCAGCGTTATAAGCCGGGATTATCACGGATACTTTCGGGTAGCGGCTTGGCTTCCTTGAGCCGGACGCCCTCGACTCCTCCCTGAAAAGCTCATACCTCTCAAAAAAGGCGTAAAGCCAGAAGATTGCAAAGTACAGGCCAATAAAATAAGCCACCCAAACGATAACATTGACTGCCCCGTTCATAGCTACTGCCTCAACACTTCCCTAAAAAAATAGTCACAGCGCTTTTTTAAAGGTTTCTAACCGAGCGCTATTCTGCAAACGAAACAAGCTCAAACTCCTCACCACTGAGCTTGAATGAGCGCAACAACCTGGCGGCGAATTTATAAGCCGCTGCAGCAGCTGTTAGTTCAGCGTAGCTGCCTTTCTTCAGCAGGAGGACAATCTTGCCTTTCTTCTTAAGGAAGAAGTTAGCCTGGTAGAAAAAATTTTTGTACAGCTTCGAGAGTTTCGCATTTTCGGCAGCCGCGAAATCGTTGTTGCCGCCACGAAACTGCGGAGGATAGCTAACCACTAAATCAATGCTGCGCTCATCGAGCTTCGCATCCAGCCACTCTATATCTAAGCGGCTGAACCGAATGAGCTTGTTAACGCCTGCTATCTTGGCGTTCTTCTCAGCAAACCTGACGTTCTGCATTGAGGAAGAGGAGGAAA
>CAZBFZ010000048.1:0-6025 GCA_964491245.1 uncultured Methanosarcinales archaeon | reverse complement strand
GTTTAACTTGTACTGGAGGGGAGCATACCTCCTGCTGTACACCTTTATCGTGGCGTTGGAGTCAAGCCTCAACGGCAGGCTTGCCACTCCTCCGCTAAGCTGGTCAAGCATGTACCTGAACTGGGGAAGGGGGCCAAGGCCGCTGACATTGCCAACATTGTCAACAGTAACTTCAGTATGAGCTTCTGTCAAAGGCCTTCCAGTGGAGTCAGTCAGGTTAATCCTTACGTAGGACGTCGGCACTGAAAGGCCGCCTTGGGTCTGGCTGCTGAAGTTCCCGGCAAGCTGCATCAGGGTAACGTTGGTAACATTACTGCTAAGAGACTTTGTAACAGTAAAGTTCTGGATTGCATAGAAATACTGTGTGTTGTTAGCTGACGAAGTGGTGTTGGAGGCGAAAAACTCCAGCACCTGGTCAATGCCGCTGCCTGAACCCATGACAACAGTGGTGTAATTGGCAATCATCGAGCCAGAACTGCTTGACAAAACAGAGCTCAGGTTGGAAATGGAAATGCCGTTTGGCAGCGAAAGAACGCTGTTAGGAGGCAGCATGCCGCCAAAGGACAGCTTGACAAGTATGTTTGAAACGTTAACAGGCGTGGTGTTCCCAACCACTGAGATGTTGCCAGCAATTGTGAACTGCGAAAAGCTGAGGTTCTTGTTAATCTGGACAACGTAATTTGTGCCATTGTAAAGGGAAATGTTGTTAATCGCTACCGACTGGGGCGGGGCTGCCGTGCTGAAGTCGCCGGGGTTGGTAAAGTCAGGGGTTACCATCATCATAATGGTGTAGTTCCTGCTCCTCAGCAAAACCGCAGTGGCGTTGAATAACTTTGAATCAAAGCTCTCTGCTACTGGATAGCCAAGCGTATCGTCAAAGATAGCATAGTTGAATGAAATATTATGCGACTGATTCACGGCAGTAATATTGATTGTCGCAGCTGGCTGAAGGTAGATAGTTGAATTATCGAAAAACCTCGTGAGGGCGGGCTTTGGCACAACCGGGAAAGCAGGCCCCATCTCCTCAACCACCCAGGTATTGGGATTGCTGCTCTGCGAAGTGTTGTAATAAAAAACCTTGATAAGATAAATCTGGCCGCAGTCAACCTGGGTGTTGGCAGCGGCATTCGCATTAGGGTCACCAAGAGTTCTGATTCCAAGCGAGAAATTCCCCGTAGTAGCGTTAGTGAAAGTGGAATTCACGTAACTCAAAGACTTGCCCCCGAAGCTGCCGAAGGACATGTTGTAAACGCTAATGTTAACAGAACGGTTCAGCAGACCGCTTACATTTGTAGTAGCCTCCATAAAGGAGCTGTTCATGACAGTGCCGCGAAGAAGGAAAGAGCCATTGGAACAGGCAAAGTCGCCCTCCTCAAGACCCTCAACTGCCGACAGGCTCAAAAACAGCACAGCCACGGCCACGAACACGGCAGCAACCAGCACGGCTGTTGGAGAACTAATAAAGCTGCCAAGCTTTCGGAACTTACCCATTCAACACCTCAACACGCTTTTTTTTCGCTGTTTTGCAGCATTTAACATACCTATTGCCGCCTATTTAAACTTTTCGAAGCAAAAAAAATTTGGGGAAGGCAAAAACATTAAAAAAGAGGCAAAATCCGGCTCCTGTGAAGGAAAAATGGGCATTTTTGACGTTCTGAAAAAGCTGTATAAGGCGCTGAAGCCGGTGCTTGCCCCTTTTGAGTTCGTGGGCAAAAAGGTGGCTTTCATAGTAAACTCGCTGCTGCTCAGCGCGGTTTACTTCACTGTATTCGGGGCAACGGCAATAATCGCAAAGGTCCTGAGAAAGAGGTTCCTGCAGCTAAGCCCGGACAAGGCAGCGAAAAGCTACTGGGCTGAAAGGAAGAAAGAGGACTACAGCAAGAAGGAAACGTACAGGGGATTCTGATGAACATTCTGGGAGTATCGTGCTTCTACCATGACAGCTCAGCAGCGCTGCTACAAGATGGGAAGATAACCGCTGCTGCGCAGGAAGAGCGCTGGACCAGGAAAAAGCACGACATAAGCTTCCCTGAAAACGCCATAAGGTACTGCCTTGAGCAGGCAGGCATAACAATAAAGCAAGTGGACGCTGTCGGCTTCTACGAAAAGCCAATCCTGAAGTTCGAAAGGCTGCTAAGCTCGCACCTCGAAACATTCCCAAAATCATACAAGGTGTTCGTGCAGGCCCTGCCATCATGGATAACCGAAAAGCTCAGGATACCAAACATACTCAGAAAGAAGTTCAAGTATGAGGGAAACGTGTTCTTCGTGGACCACCACATGGCCCACGCCGCAAGCTCATTCCACGCATCGCCATTCGAGGAAGCGGCCATCTTTACAGCCGATGGCGTTGGGGAATGGACAACAACCACGCTCGGCTACGGAAAAGGCGCCGAAGTAACCTTGCTCAAAGAGCTGCACTTCCCGCACTCCCTGGGACTGCTGTACAGTGCAGTCACTGCGCATCTGGGCTTCAAGGTCAACAACGACGAATACAAGGTAATGGGCCTTGCCCCTTACGGAAAACCAACATACTACGACGAGTTCAAAAAAATAATAGACGTAAAAGAAGACGGCAGCTACCGCCTCGACATGAAATACTTCACCTTCCATTACGGAGCAAGGATGCTAAGCAGGAAGTTCGAGGAAAAATTCGGCCCAACAAGGAGGAAGGAAGGGCCTGTCGAGGAAAGGCACAAGGACATAGCAGCATCCCTACAGAAAGTGGTTGAGGAAGTGGTATTCGCTGCCGTAAACCACCTTCAGGGCATCACAAAAACGAAAAACCTGTGCCTGGCGGGAGGGGTTGCGCTCAACTCTGTAGCGAATGGCAAGCTGACAAGGATGACGCCTTTCAAAAATGTGTATGTCCCGCCAGCCCCATCGGATCCAGGAGCGGCTGTTGGAGCGGCAACTGTCGTCTACCATATGCTCCTCGGAAAGCCCAGAACTGCTGTAATGGACAGGGCAGACCTCGGGCCAGGGTTCAGCCACTCGCAAATAAAGGAGTTCCTCGACAGCAAACAGGTTGCTTACAGGGAGATTCCGGAAAAAGAACTAACCAAAACCGTTGCAAAGCTGCTGTGGGAAAACAACGTGGTTGGCTGGTTCCAGGGAAGAATGGAGTTCGGAGAGCGAGCGCTTGGAAACAGGAGCATACTCGCCAACCCATGCAACCCTGAAATGAAAGACATACTGAACCTGAAGGTGAAGCACAGGGAGCAGTTCAGGCCCTTTGCGCCAGTTATCACGGCTGAGGATACGAACAAGTACTTTGACGCTGACATAGAAGTGCCGTTCATGTCATTCGTATACCCAGTCAAGGAGCCAAAGAGGAAGCTGCTGCCGGCAATCACTCACGTTGACGGCTCAGGGCGGCTCCAGACGATAAGAAAGGGAGCAAACCCGAGGTACTACGGAGTGATAAAAGAGTTTGAAAAGCTCAGCAAAGTGCCAATACTGGTGAATACTTCGTTTAACATCAGGGGAGAGCCGATCGTAATGACACCGGAACATGCTTACCGCTGCTTCACAGGAACAGGCATAGACTACCTCGTCCTGGACACGTTCCTAATCAAAAGAGAGGACAACAAGAAAGACCTTTGGGACAGCGAATCGCTGGCAAAGGATTAAATATAAATAGAGGCATAAAAAATCAGAAGCTGAGCCGGAATGGGAACAGAACACGACGAAAAAGTCGCCAGCATACTGAAGAACGAGAACAAGGGCTTTTTCAAGAGGCAGTTCTCGATAGTTGCAGACCTCTGGAGCTTCATGAGAGTAAGGAAGAAATGGTGGCTGCTGCCAATACTCCTCACCCTGGTAATTGTCGGGGCACTCGTGATATTCTCTCAATCATCTGCGCTGTCACCGTTCATTTACGCGCTTTTCTGAACAGGTTTGACAATTCGTCGCTAACGTGCTCGCGCTCCTTCAGCCTTCTGGCGTTAATGACGAAAACGACTGCAAACAGCAGCAGCGCAGCGACGACAACGGCAATAATAAGCTTCCCCTTCTTCCCCAAAAGCCTCTCCGCCATTTCGCCCCTGGATATCCCAGCGGTCCCGTTGGCAGCTGCAACAACTGTTATGTTCTGAGGCCGCTGGGCAGACTCGTTTCCAGCCACGGCAGCAGCGGGGGCCTTTGCCTCCTCAGCAGCCACAGCGAAAAGCGAGAACGCTGGCAGCTCGGCAGAATAGTAGGAATAGTTGCTGTCCTCGCTGAAAAGCACAGTTCGCATTCTATCCCACGAGCCTCCGGAGTAGCGGAAAAGGAAGACCTGCCTGGAGCCAAAGCCGCTGCCGGAGAGCCAGTCCTTAGGCACCCTGAACTCTATGCCTGCATCTGAAATGTCAAGGAACGTGAGCTTTGAGGTAACCCTGAAGTACTGGTAAACGGCAAACCTCTCTGCAGACGGCAGCAGCAGCGGGGCTGAAACATTAGACGAGTTAAGAAGCTCCACGTCCATGCTTATGCTGGAAAGAGCTGCTGCAGCCGTAAACCTCACCTTGGTAAAGGCAATGCTTGACTTGTTAATCCTCATGACAGCAGTCTCGCCAGCCCCAATAGCTGTAAATACCTGGGAAACCTTTGCCAAAGTGCCGGCTCCCAAAGCCGGAGTAGCAGCGCCACCTCCACCGCCGCCTCCACCGCCACCGCCACTGACCTGGGTTGAGGGGCAGACAGCATCCCCGCCAGAGCAGTCATCGTCCAAGCCGTTACCGCAAACCTCAGCAGTCCCAGGATTAACGCCAGCACGGCCATCATCGCAGTCGGTGCCGGAGCCGCACGTTGAGTCGTAATAGCCGTCAGCGTCAGAATCAGCGCACTGCTCCTTGGCAGCCGTGAAATTAGCGCCGGTAATTTTGTAATAAGCGCCGTCATCTGACAATGAGCAGTTGTAGCTGCCAAAAACGCCAGGGCACTGCACAAGGGTTTCATTGGCGCCTTTGCAGTTGCCGCTTATGTTGTCAAGGGAGGCAACGTCAGCGTCCTTGATGCAGGTGCTGTTAATTGTGCTGTTAACGTTCTGAACGGTTATGTTCTTGGTCTGGTTCTGCTGCAGCCTCAAGCCTTTCACGAGTATCCCGCCAAACGCGGCAGTAGAGTTCTGGACGTCAACGGTAAAGTTGAGCGACAGGTTGCTTTGGCTGAAGTTCCAGAAAAACTCGACAAGGGAGCGGGTGCCGTTGGTTACGTTGACGAAGAACGTGCCGTTAAGAATCCTGGACAGGTTTACTGAACTGTTTACCGTCACGTTAAAAGCCGCGGCCGGGATGGTTGAAGAGTTTATGGTTGTCACGTTGCCAAGGACAGAATCCTCCCCGTCAGCAATGCCGTCATTGTCATCGTCAGAGTCGTAAACGTCCGGTATTCCATCGCCGTCAAAGTCAGGCCTGTCAACAACTGAAACGTTGAAAAAGCCGATGCTTGAGCTGTTGAAGTCGGTAACGTTAACCCTGAACTGGTAAGCGCCTGAATCTGTAAGGTTTGTCTTCCAGCTGAAGTTGGCAGCGCTTTGGTTCTTTGTAGTGAAATTAAACCGCAAAGTGTCGTTTATTGTGAAATTCAGAAGGTCGCTGTCGCCGTCATCAGCGACTGCCGTGATGTTGGCAAAGTCGGTCTCGTTGACAGTTACGTTGCTGATTGGGAAAATTGTCGGCGTGTCGTTGATAGCTGTGATGTTGACAAAAACGAGTTCCGAAGCGTTAGCCAAGCCGTCGGAAGCGTTGATTGCAAGGTAGAAAGTCCCTGAAAGGTTTGCCACAGTGGAAAGGTTCATGGTTACGTTGCCGCTGCTTGAATTAATTGTGAAGTTCGCTGTGTTGTTGATGAAATATGTTATCGTGTCGTTGTCCAAGTCTGTTGCCGTGACTGTAAAGCTGAGGGGATTGTCTTCTGCAACGGTCTGGTTCGCAAAGCTCGCCCACTGCGGAGCGCGGTTCGTGTTGTTGATTGTTAACGTCCAGTTAAGCTGGCTGCTCAGGCTGCCGTCGGAAACAACAGCGGTAACGTTGTAAGTGCC
>CAZBFZ010000047.1:0-6130 GCA_964491245.1 uncultured Methanosarcinales archaeon | reverse complement strand
GACAGGGTAAAGCAGCTCGTGCGCATGCGCGGACCTGTGATTCCTTCCCAGATTTCAAAGGAGATAGGCACCAACATACTGATGGCGTCAGCCATACTTTCCGAACTGGCTTCGAAAAACGACGTGAAGATTTCAAGCGTTAAGGTTGGGGGCACGCCGCTTTATTATGTGCCTGGGCAGGAGGCAAAGCTGCAAAACTACCTCACCAGCCTTCACCAGAAGGAAAAAGAAGCATTTGAGCAGCTAAAATCAAGCGGCGTTTTAATGGACACAAGCCTTGACCCGGCAACAAGGTTTGCGATGCGCCAGCTAAAGGACTTTGCCAAGCCGCTCGAGGCAAGCATTAATGGAGAATCGCTGCTTTTCTGGAAATGGTACCTGCTGCCAAACGAAGAGGCAGAGCCTGCCATAAAGAAGATGCTGGGCATAGCCAATGAACAAGTCCCTGCAGCCGCAATAGAGCCCGTAGTTGGAACTGATGCGCAACAAAAAATGCAAGTTTCGCCACAACCGCTGCAAACAGCCCAAGCAACGCTGCAACAAACAATTGCCCAAACACCACTTCCAACCCAAGCTGCCCCGCAAATAAAGCCCGCCAGGAAAAAGCCGCCAGCTGCGGTTGCCACTGACTTTGCGAAATTAATATCTGATTTCTTCTCTGCGAACAGCATTGAGGTAGAATCCTCAGCCGAAGCCAGCAGGTCAGAAGCGCAGCTTGTTGTGCTGGTTCCAAGCCCCGTAGGGAAGCTCAGGTATTACTGCATCGCCAAGAACAAGAAAACATGCACAGACTCCGATATAAGCTCGGCAATAGTGCAGGGGCAGCTAAAGAAGCTGCCAGCCCTTCTTCTAACCAGAGGCGAGCTGTCAAAAAAGGCGCAGGAACTCCTCTCAAAAGAGATAGGTGCCATTGTCGTTAAGAAGATTTAAAAAACAAAGCACACGCCCTTCCGCCATGGGCGTTCAAATAACAGAGCTTCTGCCGAAAAAAGCGGCAAAACTTGAAGATTTCAGCAATAGGGTGATTGCCATAGACGCGGCTAACCACCTTTACCAGTTCCTGACCACGATAAGGGCACCGGACGGCTCTTTCTTCACAGACTCGCAAGGCAACGTAACTTCCCACCTCATTGGCTTGTTTACCAGGACAACGCACCTCATGAAGCTCGGAATAAAGCCAGCTTACGTGTTTGACGGCGAGGCGCCTAGGCTGAAAAAGCTTGAAATAACGAGAAGGGCCTCGGCAAAAGAGGAAGCGGCAGAAAAATACGCTGCCGCAGAGAAAAAAGGCGATACTGAAGAAATGAAGAAGTACGCTGCCAGGTCGACAAGGCTCACCAAGGAAATGATTGCGGATGCCAAGGAAGTTGTAGAAGCGCTTGGGCTGCCAGCAATCCAAGCTCCAAGCGAAGGAGAAGCCCAAGCCGCGCACATTGTCGCTAAAAACGATGCCTACGCCATCGCTTCACAGGATGCAGACAGCCTGCTTTTCGGCGCCACAAGGGTCGTCAGAAACCTTTCTGTTGAGGGAAGAAGGAAGCAGGCAGGCGTGCTCGGCTACACAAAAGTAGAGCCCGAACTCATATTTCTCGGCAACGTGCTTTCCTCACTGGGCGTAACGCAGCAGCAGCTCATCTGCCTGGCAATGCTCGTTGGCACAGACTACGACACAGGAGGCATCAAAGGCATAGGCCCAAAAACAGCGCTTAAGTTGGTAAAAGAGCACAAAACGCCAGCAAACATATTTAATGCGGCAGAGTGGGGCAAGCACTTCAGATATCCCTGGCAGGAAGTCCTCGAGCTTTTCGAGCACCCCAGCCTGACTGACGATTACGAACTAAAGTTCCACCCAATCAACACAGATAAACTTGTCAAAATCCTGTGCGAAAAGCACGATTTTTCAAGGCAAAGGGTAGAGAAACAACTTGAAGAACTCGAAGTGTCAGCTGCCGCCCAAAAGCAAAAAGGTCTCGGTGACTTCTTTGGCTAAGGGGATGACAAGGGCATTTGACATTGTAGGCGCTATAGCGATTATTGAAGTGCCCACTCACGCAAGCGGCAAAAAAGCAGCAAAGAAAATAATGCGGCAGCACAAGCACATAAAGTCAGTCTACAGGAAAATCGGAGGCCACGAAGGCAAGCTGCGTATACAGAAGCTAAAGCACATTTACGGTGAAAAAAGAACAGTTACTATTCACAAAGAGAACCGGGTTTTGCTGAATCTTGATGTTGCTAAAACATACTTTTCGCCAAGGCAGGCGACAGAGAGAAAGAGGATTTTCTCCCAAATAAAAAAGCCAGAAGCAGTCTTAGTCATGTTCTCCGGCATAGGGCCGTTCACAATCGAAATAGCAAAAAACACGCCCGCCCTGGAAGTTTACGGAGTGGAACTCAATGAAATCGCACACAACTTCGCAGTTGAAAACGCAAAGCTCAACACGGTAGAAAGCAAAGTTAAGCTGTTTTGCGGTGATGTTCGCAAAATCGTTCCCAAGCTTAGGGAAAAATTCGACCGCATAATAATGCCCCTGCCGAAAGGAGCCGAAGCCTTCCTTGGCGTTGCCTTTGCCACAGCAAAAAAAGGTGCCGTAATTCACTTCTACGACTTTGAGAAGGAAGAAGACATACCAGGTGAGTCAATAGGAAAAGTCAAAAAAGCAGCAGCGGCAGCGAAGAAGAAAATACGCGTACTCGCTACTATCAAATGCGGTCAGTTGGCGCCAAGGGCTTACAGAGTTTGCGTAGATTTCAAAGTTATTTAACAGCAACAACAGCGAAGGTTTATAAATACCATCTTGCTCCCTTTGTGTGCGTGCGATGATCGCGTGAACACCCTCTGAGCGCCCAAAGCGCGGTGATGAACGGGAGTAACTGGAGAGCACGCAATTATCTATGAAAGCTTTTATAAACTTCATCTAAACAAGGATTTGCAAATGAAATGGCTTGAGTATGCTTTATTAGCGGCACTTTTTTCATCAGCTACAACTTTAACTTTTAAATATATTCTGAACAAAGGTATTAAGATTCCACTTCTCCTTTTTTACGTGTTTCTCCTCGCTACAATCTTTTCGGCAGCTTATATCATTTATACTAAGCAGCCGCTGAAAATTGAAGCTCCACTACTCTTACCCATAGTGCTTGCGGTAATCGTCGGCATTGCAGGCAGTTATCTTCTTTTCAAGGCTGTCGACATAGCACCAAATCCTGGTTACGTTTCAGCAATATCTGCCTTGCAAGCTGTAGTCGTTACTTTGGCTGCTGTCGTTTTATTCAAATCAGAACTTTCATTTGTAAAGGGTATTGGTATAGCCGCCGCAATAGCGAGCGTTGTTCTGTTAAGCATTAAATGAACTATCCAAACATCGCGACGTATTCTCTGCTTTCTATCTCCTCCTTGCTCCTTACCTTTGATATCGCGCTCACGAAGTCCTTGGTATCAACAGATGCGCGCTCCTCCCGGATGGCGAAATACCCTGCTTCTGTGCACACAGCCCTTATATCTGCCCCTGTGAGGTTTTCCGTCATTTCAACAACCTTGTCAACATCTATCTTGTTTGCTTTCATGGCTTCTGTATGAATCCTGAATATTTCCTTCCTTGCTTCCTTGGCGGGCAGTGGGCAGTGGATATGCCTTTCCAGGCGCCCGGGCCTCATTATTGCAGGGTCAAGTATGTCCTTCCTGTTGGTGCAGCCAATAACCTTGACATTGCTCAGCCCCTTGAAGCCGTCAATCTCAGCCAGAAGCTGCATAAAGGTCCTTTGCACCTCACGCTCGCCTGACGTTCCAACGTCAACCCTTTTTGCTGCCAGAGCGTCAAGCTCGTCAATGAAAATAATGGCGGGGGCTTTCTCCCTTGCAAGGTGGAAAATCTCCTTCACAAGCTTAGCCCCCTCCCCGATGAACTTCTGCACAAGCTCAGAGCCGACAACCTCTATGAATGTTGAATTGGTAGCTGTTGCCACAGCCTTGGCAAGCAAGGTTTTCCCAGTTCCAGGGAGACCATGAAGAAGAACCCCTTTTGGCGGCTGGATTCCAATACTCTCAAACAATTCAGGCCTGTTCAAAGGCAGTTCCACTATCTCCCGCATCTCCCTTATCTGCTCTTCCAAGCCCCCAATGTCGCGCCAATGCACGTTCGGCTTGTCCACTATGACAAATTTTTCAACATTGAAGCGCTTGGAGATGCTCGCTTTCCTAACTATGGAAAGGTTCTTCTGCTCGACAAAAACAAGCTCGCCAGACTTAAGCCTGCCACAGTCTGCCAAGGATTCAACAAAGAATTTGTTCCCGTTTGGCATCTTTATTACAGCATTCCTGCCCCTGACACTCACCACTTCGCAAACCATCAACGGAGAACGCTTGAGCCTGTCCATATCATCCTTAAGCTGCGCTACTGTTTTCCTCAGGAGCGCGTTCTCCTCCTCCAGCAGCCCGATGGCGTGGTCATACACCACCTCGCCAAGCCTGCTGCCCGAGCTGTTCGCGCTTCCTCCGGAAACTATTTTGCACACCTCTTATACTACTGATGATTCTGAACTCACTCAACAGATTTTGTTACCTTAACACCCTTTACCAGCACAGCCGGGGTAATTGTCGGGATCTCAACCTCCCACCCAAAAACAGGCTCAGCATCTTTCCCTACGGCTGCGGTGTTCTGCAGCATCCTTAACAGGTTGTCGCTTATCCTGAGCTCCTTCACAGGCCCAACGACTCTTCCATTTTCGACGAGGAACATGCCATCCCTTGGTATTGTCGAAAAATCCCCAGACTCATAGTTCTGGAACCTTGTGTACCACACATTTGTCACTATCAACCCGCGTTTGACCTGCCGTAACATTTCTTCCTTATTAAAGTTTCCATTTTGGAAAATCAGGTTGAACGGCAGCGGGGTTACCAAGCCCGCGTTTGCGGTTGTTTTCGTCTTATGGCGCCTGGCCGTTGAAGTGTTGTGGAGGTATTTCCTAAGCACACCATTCTCAATTATGGCATTCCGCTGCGTCGGAACGCCCTCCTCGTCAAACTTGGCGCTGTCAAAGCCGTTCGGCATCGTCCCGTCATCAACCAGAGTGACATTTTCGCTGCCGACCTTTTTCCCAAGCTTTCCAGCAAAGCACGAAAGCTTCGACTCAACATTAAAGATAGAAGCAGCCTTGCCAATGCTTTCAAGAATATTCGCGAACGGCAATGGTGAAAATATGATGTCATAATTTCCAGGAGTGCCCGCCTTCGGATTAACAGCCTGCTTGGCAATCGTTGCCGCCCTTTCAGCGCTCGCTTCAGGCGTGAACTTCCTCAGCACTCTCGAATTGCAGATGTGATGGCCTGAGGCATACTTGTCAACAAATGCCCTCAACGAGAAGTATGCCTTTGTTCCCTTATCCTCAGCCTCCACGCCATTTGAGGTCAAAAGATATGAATTTGAAACCGTAGTCTCAAAAATCCCGGCAGTTCTTGCCGCGCCGTTACCCCTTGCAACGCTTATCGCGCCATTAAGGATGTCAACCGCTGCCTCGCCAAGCTCAACAATCGCCTCATCATAAGTTTCAGGTACCTCCCTGTAATTAAAAGGCCCCTCAGCTATGCCCATGTATTCCTTGTTTGGAACAGCGGCAGCAGCAAACTTGAGTATTTTTTGGACGGCATCATCAACAGCAGGCTTCCCCAGGCTTCGTATGCTCGTGCCAACAAGCTTCCTGTCAATCGCCATGAAAACGTTAATCTTTTCAGAGTGCCAGCTCTGAGTTGTGCTGATTGTGTTGTTAGAGAACTTCAGTTGAGCAGCTTCCTCTGTCGCAGCGCTCACCACAACATCGTCAGCACCCTTCTTCTTTAGCTGCTTCACAAGATAAGCGGCTATTTCTTCTCTGCCAACGCTTTCATTTTTCACCACGGCAGCAACAGCTTTTGCCTTTTTCATACCTGTTTCACCCTAAAAGCTCAATTGAACGTTTCTAATGCGCATGCTTGGCCCGCCAAACCAGACAGGAATCGCCTGCATCGGCTCCGCCTTCCCGCACGTTCCTGCGTGGTATTCCATGTTTTTGGCCGCCGCATCGACAGAGCTCCACAGCTTTGGCGTGGAAATCTCTATCGTAGGCCTCCAAACCGGCTCAGCCAGTTTTCCATTTC
>CAZBFZ010000046.1:0-6309 GCA_964491245.1 uncultured Methanosarcinales archaeon | reverse complement strand
GTGCTTAGAGCAATGGATAGTTCGTAGCAACGAACGTGTCAAGTGAAAAAATATTT
Source organism: uncultured Methanosarcinales archaeon (assembly GCA_964491245.1). Lineage (GTDB taxonomy): Archaea > Nanobdellota > Nanobdellia > Woesearchaeales > UBA10216 > UBA10216. The sequence continues at coordinate 6,253 of CAZBFZ010000046.1, read as the reverse complement.
AATGCTTTAGAGGTAACTTCTGATTATGGTTGCTGCCAAAGCGGTTTCTGAAGAAATTATGGGCGAGATCAAGAAAATCGCAGATAGAAAAATAGCAGTTGTTGTTGAAGGCAAAAAGGACAGGGCAGCGCTTGAAAAGCTTGGCGTCAGCAGCAGTATTTTCGTGCTCAGCAGGAAGCCCCTGTTTGCCGTTGCTGAGGAAGTTGCAGCAAATTACAAAGCTGTTGCTATCCTTACAGACCTCGATGCAGAGGGCAGGAAGCTTTACGGCAAGCTCAGCACTTTGCTGCAGCGCCTCGGCGTAAAGATTGATGACAGCCTCAGAAACTTTCTTTTCAAGCACACACAGCTGCGGCAGATAGAAGGGATAGCCGCCCTTTTTAAATAACCCGCTTAGAATGCTTTGCATGGTTGATGTTGCATTCGATGCAGTATTTGATGTCTTCTGCACTCTCTTCGCTGTACGCGACCCATCCCAGCCATGCCTTGCAGTTGTCGCAGTAGAACTTGTTCCTGTGGGCTCTTATCACTACGAGGAGCCTGCTGCACTTGTCGCACCTTAGCATTTTCGCCTCTTTTTTTACAATGCCAAAATGTCTCTCGGCTTAAGGCTTCTGTTTTAAAATCTTAGAATTAGTAAAAGCAGCCATCCGTGTCATTTAACTAGCACAGTCCACGCCAGCCACGCCTTGCAGTTGTCGCAGTATGCTTTGTTCTTGTGGACCCTGACCATAGTGAGCAGAAAATTGCATTTGTCGCACTTGAGCATCTCTTTTCAATAAGTTCAGCAAAGCAGGTTGCTTAAATGCTTATCGCTTTCGCTTGTTTTCTTTTTCCCATTGACAGCTTTTTCTTTTCGCAAAAGAAAAAGGGGTCATGCAACAACAGCTTCCATCTCCCTTACTTTTTCCCTGAGAAAATCAATTGTCCGTGTGTTGTCTTCCTGCGCAAGCAGCTGCCCGCACTCCTCACACCGGAACCTTTGCTGCTCTGCCCTTGCAAAGTCAGCCCTGGTGCAGGCTGCCGGGCATATGAAGAAGCCGTTGACGTTGCCGGTTTCAACTTCCAGCCTCTCCCTGAACCTTTGGAGCTTTTCCTGGTGCAGCTTTGAAAAAAGCTCCTCTACCATTGCCCTGTTGAATGTCCAGTAACTCACGTATATTCCTTTCTTGTTGTCCTTCACCCTTTTGTAGTCCGCGAGATTGCTGCTGTGCAGCTTGTAAAGCAGGTTTCTCACTTTTTGTATGTCCAGCCTCGCGCTTTTTACTATCCTGAACTCTGAGACATTCCTGCAGCTGGCCATTATCTTTACGAGCTTAATCGCGTCCTCACCTGCCGCTGCCCTTACAACCTCTGCGATTTTGGCGTTCAGGGACTTCATAAGCCCCGATTTCAAGCTTCCGGCAAGCCTGCCAGGACTTTGTCTATAGCCCTTCCAATACCTGCCCTTTATTCTTGCCTTCATACCCCAATCAACCCTGTTTTGCCCTTCTGAAGAAATTCGTATTTATACTTTACTGATTATTGAAAATATATCTTGTATTATAGCTTTTTTGGTAGTGGTAACAGCAGCTAAAATTATTCGTATAAAGTGGAAGCGATATTTTTATAAAGCCCACCCGCTTAATCCTTCGGTATGGGCAGTTTTGGCAATCAGGTTAAAACAGTGGTGCTGCTTGGGCTGCTTAGCGGCCTGCTTCTTATAATTGGCAGGCTGCTTGGAGGGACTACAGGGCTTCTTGTTGCCTTGGTCTTTTCAGTGCTTATGAATTTCGGGGCTTTCTGGTTCTCCGACAGGATAGTCCTGGCAATGTACCGAGCCAAGCCTGCTGATAAGAAAGCACATGCGCATCTTCACAAGCTCGTTGATGAGGTTGTTGAAGCAGCGAATGTGCCAAAGCCGAAGGTTTACATTATTCCCACAGAGGCGGCTAATGCGTTTGCCACTGGCCGTTCTCCAAGCCATGCTGCTATAGCTTGCACCGAAGGCATAATGAAGCTGTTGACTGATAAGGAGCTTAAGGGCGTTATCGCCCATGAAATCAGCCACGTTAAGAACCGGGATGTTCTGGTTACCACAATAGCAGCAACAATTGCAGGAGTTATCTCTTTCCTTGCTCATATGGCGCAGTTTTCTGCTATGTTTGGCGGAGGCCACCGAGATGGCAACAGGGGAAGTGGCGGCATTATCGGCTTGCTTGCCATTGCCATAATTACCCCTATAATCGCCATGATTCTCCAGCTTGCCATCTCAAGGTCAAGGGAGTTTCTTGCAGACCATTCAGGTGCTGTAACGGTTAAGGACTCGGAGGGGCTGGCTTCTGCGCTTTCAAAGCTTGACAAAGCAGCCCTGCACCACAAGCTTGGCATGGGCAACGAGGCAACAGCAAGTCTGTTCATAGTTAACCCTTTAAGGGGTGGCGGCTTGATTTCGCTTTTTTCGACCCATCCCCCTCTTGAAGCCCGCATTCAGAGGTTGAAGGCGCTGAAGCTTTAGCACGATTTATAAAAGCTTTTTTTCTGCCACAACCTTAAAACCTTTTGCCTCTTCGTAGTCCTTTGGCACTACGTACTCCGGCATGTATTTTTCGCTTATTGGGAATCCTGCTTCGTAGTACGCCATGGCTACCATGTTTGAGCATGCCACGCTGCCTGTGCTGCACTTGTGCCCCGGCTTGCATACCATGCTTTTGCTGCCTTCTTCCCTCCACAGCTCAAGCGTTCTCCCTATGATTATTTTGGCGAACTGCATCCATGAGAACCTTTTGCCGCTGAACATCCTAAGCGCTGTTTCTGTTATTTTCTTCCTTTGCTTTGCCGTCAGCTTCCTGTTCCTCAGGACTTTCAGGGCTATGTAGGGCTTCTCGGTCAGGTCGTGAAACAGGTCGCAAGTGTGCGCCCCATTCCTTGGATTTACCTCTATGGTGTATCCTTTTCCAACGTAGAGCATTACGTGGTGCCACTTGCTCCTTTGCAGCAGCCTGTTTATGCTGTGCTTAAGCCCTCGCTCGCTTACGAGGACAACATCTGCCTCTTTCAGCTTTCTTATGAGCTTTCGCGCTTCAGCAGCCTTCATCATTTTTGCCTTTCCTTTTCAGCATTTACGTCAAATATTGTCTTAAACCCTTCTGCCTTGTCGTAGTCCCTTGGCATCACGTATTCAGGCGCCCATTTGCGGCTTATCCTTCTGCCTGAAATGTGGTATGCCACTGCAACAATGTTTGAGCATATTAGTGCATTGTTGTCGCACTTGTATCCGGGCTTGCATGCTTGGCCGTTGTTGCCAAGCAGCCACACGCTTCTTCTTAGGAAGACCCTTGGCAGGTGTTTCCAGTTAAACCTTCTGCCAAGGAACATCCTTACAGCATATGCTGCCATTTCTTTCCTTTCTTTGCCGGTAATTTTCCGGTGGCGGAGTGCCTTGTACGCCTTGTAGCATTCCTTGTTTAGGTCGAGCTTTGATATGTGGCACCCTTTTTTTGGCGTTGCCTCAATTACCTTTCCCTTGCCTACGTAGAGCATTACGTGGTGCCACCTGCTCCTTCCGAAAGCCCTGTTTATTGCGTGCTTGAACCCTTTTTCGCTTACTAGCAGGATGTCTGCCTCTTTTAGCTTTTTGATGAGCCTGTTAAAGTTGCCCATTTTTGCCTGTTTTTGCTTCGGCAACTTATTAATCTTTGCAGCAGTTTAGCCATCTGCTAGGCTTACCTGTAATCAGAATCAATTACCTTCCTTATTTCTGCCGCCTTTTTTGGCCCTATGAGCTCAACCTTTTGCAGGTGCTCTTCAGTGGCGTTGATTACCTCAGCCACTGTTCCGAATTTCTCCAGCAGAGCCCTCGCCAATTTGGTTTCAACTCCCGGCAGCGAGGCTATGACGTATTCCTGCCTTTGCGCGAGCGTTGACGGCTTTTGTGAGTGCAGTGTTGGCTCTGGCGCATTTGCCTCTTTCTCCCTTTTCGCAATCGCCACCAGAAGCCCTGCGGTGTCCTTCGGGTTTTTGGAATAGAGTATGGGCATCCCGTAGCTTACGGCTATCGTGGCAAGCATGCCCCTAATGGCATTTGGATGCACGTTCCTGATTGAGTAGAGATCCTGCTCCTCACTCCCTTCTATGATGATTACTGGCCTCTCGAAATTTTCCTTCAGTTCCTTAAGCTGCTGCAGCAGCCTCCCGTCTATTATCGAGTTGACAAAGTCCGGTGCTCTCTTTACCTCAACCGCTGCCCTGCTGCTGCACAGGAAATCACCGGTTGGAAGTGTCTTGAGCTCTATCAGCGCCCCTTCGTCATAAAGCGCGCTTACCACGCCGGAGTACTTCTCCCTCATGTCCGCCAGTATCGTTATTTTTTCTTTTTCCATTTTTATTCAAAACCTTTTATCTCACGCTGGCCAAGTGGCGCAAGCTTGAGCTTGCTCTTGAGCGTTTTTAGTATGCGGTGCATCCTCTTCTCCTTGTGGTGGGCAACCCACCTGAAAGCCTCATCCCTCGTGTCCCTCGTTACCAGTATTATTACCTTGCCTTTTTCCTGCCTTCCTGTCCTTCCTCTCCTTTGTATCTGCCTTATTGCGGATGGTATTGGCTCGTAGAAGACAACCAGGTCGACTTTCGGGATGTCCAGCCCCTCCTCGCCTATTGAAGTTGCTATTATCACATTGTAGTCCCCGGCTGCAAACCTTTCCAGAAGCTCTTTCTGCTGCTTTTGCGACAAGCCGGTTTCGCCTTTCTTCATCTGGCCGACGAACAGGCTCGCCCTCACACCATCAACCTTGTTGAGCTCTTCCTGAAGCTTTAATGCAGAATCCCTGTACTGGTTGAACACTATTGCCTTTGCGCCCTTTACCGTGGCTATGTTTTCCCTTATTATGCGCCTGAGCTCATCCAGCTTGGGGTGCTCTACCTTTTTTTCGCACAGCTGCCTCACCTTTTCAGCCGCTTCCAGGAAGCTGTTGTCTGCAAAGAGCCTTTTCACGGCTTTGGTCTTTGCCGCATTCGCGTCCTCTCTCAGCCGCTCATTGTACTTGTAAAGCGCGGTGATTCCCTGCGTTTCAAGCAGCTCAAGCGCATGCCCCACCTTCATAGCTTCTGCAAGCGAAGATATTGCCTTCATGAGCGTGAAGTTTTTGTAATCCCCCGAAAGCTGGGAGCGCAGCGATGCCTGCAGCAGCAGCAGGTCTTTTTTTGACACTCCTGTTATGCCAGGGAGGAAGCCCATTTTTTTGACAACCTCGAGCTTAGACCTGAAAGATAGCTCAAGCAGCTTTTTTACCTCGACAAACTCCGGAGGCAGGTCTACCTTCACCCAGTCTACGTCTATCTCCTGCACATACTGCCGCACATCAGGGTCTGTCTCTGCCCTTACCTCTATGTCCTCGATGAACAGGTTCTTGCACACCTCTGTAATCTTTTCCATGTCGCTGCCCGGCGATGCTGTCAGCGCAAGCACCCTTGGGAACCTGGCTGTTTTCATGTAGTGCTTAGCTATCCAGACGTAGCTGTACTCCTTCACAGCGCGGTGCGCCTCGTCAAACCCCAGCAGAGTCACTTCGTCAAACTTTATTTTTCCAGCGAGCAGGTCGTTCTCGAGCCCTTGGGGAGTGCTGAACACAACAGCTGCCTTCCCCCACATCTCTTTTCTTTTCGCCGCAGCCACCATGCCCGTGAGGATTGCCATTTTCTCTTCGCCAATGTCAAAATATTTCCTGAATACGTCGCGGTATTGGTCAATCAGCGGCCTTGTTGGCCCTATCAGCACTATCTTGCTGCCAGGGTAAAGCTTCAGCCTTTGCGCTGCCAGCATGAGAAAGATGTTCGTTTTCCCAAGCCCTGTTGGCAGGACAACCAGCGTGTTTTTGGCCGTTGCCGTAGCCAGTATGGTTTCCTGGTACAATCTCGGGGTAAAGCCCTTTATCATGACCTTTTTAAGAAAAAGGTCAATCAAAAACTTTTCCCTTTATGCCAAGAAATCAAGGTTTTTGTGGAGGTGGTAGCTTCCGGCAGCCGCGGCTGCGAATACCAGAGCAATAATAGGCCCGCTTCCCACCCTGTGGCCCAGCAGGAAACCAGCCAGGAAAGCCGCGCCTAAGGCGTAGTACGGCACAGGGTCGTCCTCCATTCTCTCAAAAATAAGCCTCCCAATGACAATGCCGGCAGCCGCAACAAGCAAAAAAGTCAGCGTAACGTCAACGACGAGCTTTCCGAGCACAAACCCGAGGATAAGCAAAACGAAAAACGATATTTCTACCCAGCTTTC
>CAZBFZ010000045.1:0-6352 GCA_964491245.1 uncultured Methanosarcinales archaeon | reverse complement strand
TGGAAAGCATGGCATTCATCTTCTCAAGAGGAATGTCATGGTTCAAAGAAGTGCTGACAACGATGTTCACTACAGTGATTTCCCTTTTGCCCATTCTGATAAACACCCCCGAAATCTGTTAAAAGCTATTTAAGCTTTTTAAGCCGAAGTGCCCTTCTTCTTTATAAATACTGCTGTTTTTAAACCGAGCCATTTCAGTCAGCAACTCCCCACCGTTTCCTATGGAAAAACGGCTTTCTAAGCCCCGTAAAGGCAGATTTCGTCGCGTCCTCGATTTTAAAGCCACCAGCCAATGCGTATTAGTATTTATAAATCCAGAATTGGCCTTTTTTGCATGGCAATTGCCAAAATTTATTAATCCTGCAGCAACCACAACCAAATATGAAAGTTTTTATTGAGCGCGAAAACGTTAGGAAAAAAATAAAGTTCAGAGGTACTGTTGCAAAGCTCCTTCAGCAGCTTAGGCTTAACCCGGCAACAGTTTTGGTTGCGAAGAATAACGGGCTCGTTGCAGAAGACGAATCTCTCACCGATAAGGATGACGTTAAGATACTTTCAGTGATCTCGGGCGGTTAATGTTGCTTCAAGCTTCTGCTCCAACCCGCTGAGTCGAGCCAACGCATGCCTCATTTCGTCGCTGACTTGTGCCGGCGTCTTATTTGCAGCGCTGTATTCTTCAATCCTGACCTCTATCCCTCCTATCCGCGGCCACCGTATGAAGGAGAAAAAAGGATGGCCGCCATTCCCGTATCTGACCCCAACCAAATAAGTGGCGTATCCTAGTTTAGCTGCCTTCATCAGCATTTCAGGCCGGATGTTTTCGCCAACCCCCTTTAGAACACGTTTTGCCTCAGGAGCATACACTACAAACCCAGCAGTGCTTAAGGTGTTGTAAAATGTCCTGTTAGCAGCAATATTGATGGGATTCAATTTTAGGGCTTCATCATTCAACGAATCGTATCTTGGCACAACTCCTGAAACCGTAAGCAAATAATTCACAAAAGGATTCACAAAGATTCCTTTTGTGGCAAAGATAGTGGCTTTCTTTGGCAAAACATGAAGAATAAGAGGCAAATCCGCATTGCTTGGGTGCCTAACAGCAAAGACTGCGGCTTTGCTCGCATCAACCTTTTCCAGCCCATATACCCTCACATTGTATGTCTTGGCGGCGAGCCACAGAAGGCCGCGTATAGTTTTCCAAACTAAACCATCAAGCGCCTTCATCTTTGCTCTAAAAACCTCTTCAATTCCTCAATTGCCCTTCTCCTGAACTCATTAACGTTGCCGGGCTTTCTCGTTTCAGCATAAGTCTTGCCACCTTTGCTACCTTTCGGAATAAATATGGGGTCCTGCCCCCACCCGTTCTTGCCTTTTTCTCTCTCCGCAATTCTTCCTTCCTCGCTGCCCAGAAAGCATACTGGCTCTTTCCCAGGTTCGCAGTAGCCGATTGCGGACTTGTACCGGCATCTGCGATTTTTTACTCCTTTCATTAATCTTAGTATGCCGTTGTTACCAATGCGTTCATAAACGTATTTTGTGCACGTCCCGGGAAAATCCTTTAACGCCTCTATGAATAGCCCGGAATCCTCTACAACAACTGCTTTCTTCAGTTTTTCAGCAAATGTCTTAGCCGCAACCTTTACAATCTCGCAAGGGTCGTCTGACCGCAGTTCAGGCTTCTCAGCACTCAAGACTTCAAACGTTATTCCTGTGCCTTCCAGTAGCCGCTGGAACTCTTTAACCTTGTTCTCGTTGCCAGTTATTAGAACGAACATCTTATTGTTTGGCAACATCGCTCTTCACGTGCAACTCCTTCAGCTGCCTCTCCTCAATATCAGATGGCGAGCCGTCCATCGGGCTTTCAGCTTTTTTGTTCTTCGGAAAAGCAATTACCTCGCGGATGTCATGAAGCCCCTGCATTAGCGCCACCGTGCGGTCGAACCCGATGCCCATGCCCCCATGAATAGGTGCGCCGTACTTGTATGCCTCTAGAAGGAAGCCGAACTTTGCCTCCGCGGCCTTATGGTCTATTCCGACTACTCTCATTACCTTTTCCTGCAGCTCGGGGTCGTTTATCCTTATTGAGCCAGAGCCCAGCTCTGTGCCATTTAGGACAAGGTCATACAGGTTTCCCAAGACTCTTTCCGGGGCCTTTTCGAGCAGTTCAATATGCTCTTGTTTCGGTGCAGTGAACATGTGGTGTGCGGCTTCCCACCTGTCCTCTTCGTGGTTCCACTCGAACAGGGGGAAGTCCTTTACCCAGCAAAAGCTGAATTCGCCATCTTTCTGCAGGCCGAGCCTTCTTGCGAGTTCGAGCCGCAGCTTTCCGAGCACTTCAGCCACTTTCTTTTTCTTGTCGGCAACGAAGAATATCACCGAGCCTTTCTTGGCTTTTGTTTTTTGCAGCAGCTGCTTTTGCACCTCTATGCCGAAAAACTTCACAATCGAGGACTCAAGCCCTTTTTCTGTTACCCTCATCCACGCAAGCCCTTTTGCGCCATTTTCCTTTGCCCACCCTATCAGTTCGTCTATCTCGTTTCTGCCGAAGTCTTTATCAGCAACCAGGCACTTTGCCTGCTCTTCCGCAACAAAGGTCTTAAAGTCTGATTTCTTCACTATTTCAGTCACGTCAATAAGCTCCATTCCAAACCTGGGGTCTGGCTTGTCAATTCCATACCTGTCAATTGCCTCAGCATAACTGAGGGCCTTAAACGGCGTCTTCAGCTCAATCCCTAACAACTCCTTGAACAGGTGCTTGTAGAGCCCCTCTACAAAGCCCATTACGTCGTTTTCGTCAACAAAGCTCATTTCAAAGTCTATCTGTGTGTGTTCCGGCTGCCTGTCAGCCCTCAGGTCCTCATCCCTCAAGCACTTGGCAAGCTGGAAGTACCTGTCCAACCCCGAAATCATGAGTATCTGCTTGTACAGCTGTGGTGATTGCGGCAGCGCGTAGAACTTGCCCGGGTGCACACGGCTTGGCACAACATAGTCCCTTGCTCCTTCAGGGGTTGACCTGACAAGAAGTGGGGTTTCAATCTCAATAAACCTGTTTTTGCTGAAATATTCCCTGGTTGCAGCAGCTGCTTTATGCCTAAAAATAAGCCGCTGCTGCATTATCGGCCTTCTCAGGTCAAGGTGCTTGTACTTCATTCGCATGTCTTCAGCAGCCTCTATCCTGTCATCAATTTCAATCGGAGGAACGGCGGCTTTTGTGATAATGGAAAGCTCGTCAACAAGGACCTCTATTTCACCTGTGGCCATTTTAGGATTGACCATGTCCTTTGGCCTGTGCCTGGCTTTTCCTTTGGCAATAATGACCCATTCCCTGCCGATGTGCTCGCCTGTTTGGTGCACTTTCTTGTTGTGGCTCGGGTCAAGAACTATCTGCGTCAGTCCATAGCGGTCACGGAGGTCGATGAAAATCACACCGCCGTGGTCCCTTCTTGAATGGCACCAGCCCGCAAGCATTACATTCTTGCCAATGTCCTTCGCGGTGAGCTCACCACAGGTGTGGCTTCTAAGCATGAAGGCCAGAGAAAAGAAGGGCGTTTATAAAGATTGTTTTTCTAGTTCCGTCATTGCCTGCAGCAGCAATTCCTCCCTGAACGCCGGTGCCATTACCTGCAGCCCAACAGGCACGCCTTCTATTTTTCCTGCTGGCACAACCCCTGCGCAAATCCCCGCCAAATTCGCCGGAATGGTATATGCATCGTAAGCATACATCACCCTCGGGTCTGTTATTTTCGTTCCCAGCTTGTGGGGCAGCATGGGCGTTGTTGGCGATATTATGACGTCAACCTCTTTGAAAGCTTTTTCAAATCCTTCTGCGATCAGCTTTTTCGCTTTCAGTGCTTTCCTGTAGTAGGTTCCATGGTATTCTGCCTTTGATATTTCCATGCCGCCCAGAATCCTTCGCAGCACTTCCTCGCCGCAGCTTTCTTCAATCTTCCTGCCGTATTTTCTGCCATCAAATTTTCGGGTGCCGGAGAAAAACTCAACGTAAACGATTGGGTAATAGGTTTGTATGGCCAGGTCAACGTATGGCAGCTTTATTTGCTTTATCGCGCTCCTTGTTGCAGCAGCGAATTTTCCGGCAGCCGCTTCAACCAGCTTGTAAATCCTTTTGTCGCTGCACAGGCTTTCAAACTCGTCGCTCATTCCAATTCTAAGCCCTTTAAATTTTTTTTGCAGCAGCTGCAGGTAATCCGGCACTTTTTTGGCTGTTGTTACGGCATCATTTTCACTTTGCCCCGAAATAATTTGCATTGCCAGGGCAGCTCCGTAAGCATCGTTGCTGAGAGGCCCTATCTGGTCAAAGCTCATTGTCATGTCAACCAGTCCATACCTTGAAACCCTTCCGTAGCTTGGCTTTATGCCTACAACGCCGCAATGCGAGGCTGGATTCCTGATTGAGCCGCCTGTGTCTGAGCCAAGGGCCAGGTCGCAGAATCCTGCCGCGACAGCCGCAGCTGAGCCAGAGCTTGTCCCTCCCGGTATTCTTCCCGGGGCCGCAGGGTTGTGTGTTGCCCCAAATGCCGAGGTCTCTCCTGAGCTTCCGCAGGCGAACTCGTCCATGTTTGCCATCCCGATTATTATGCCGTCCTCGGCCTTTATCTTAGCGATAACGTCAGCGTCAAAAGTCCCGTAATAATTTTCCAGCGTTTTCGAAGCGCAAGTAACAGGCAACCCTGTTACAGAAATGTTTGACTTCACCACTATTGCTAGCCCTGCCAGCCTTCCGGCTTTCCCGGCCTTTATCTTCCTGTCAGCAGCCTCTGCCTCGGCAACAGCATTTTCATTAACGTGCAATATGGCGTTCACGCTGCCATTTTTCTTCCTTACGGCGTTTAGAAATCCTTTGATGTTTTTCGATGCCGTTATTTTGCCTTTCTTAATGAGTGATTTTTTTTCTTCTGTTGAATAGGTCATTTTTACCAGCTTTTCTTCTCGGCAATTATGTGTGAGCTGTCCTTTTTAGGGGCGTTTCCAAGCATCCTCCCCCTGAAGCCGCTGTCCTGCTTTGTTGCCTTCGCAGCCCTTGTTTGCTCATCCCTTTCAATGCCAACCTCTCCAGAAACCCCTCCAATTTTATCAAGTGCCTTCACAAACTCATCCATAACGGCTTTTGCCTGTTTCCTTACCCTTTCATGGTCTATGACCATTTTTCACTTCACCTTCCCCTGCAGCTTCAGGCTGAGAAGCAGGTCTTCCATCTTCTTCAGGTCGTATTTCAGGCCGTCAAACTTCCTTCTTAAGTCTCCATTCCTGAAGTCAAATTGCATCAGGCCATAGTAGAGGTTTTCAATGAATTTTTTTGCCGAAATTACCGTCTTGGCGTCATCGTTTATGGCGGCGTTTACAGCTTTTCTCACTATCTCGCCAGACAAGTCGCAAAGCCCTGCGATGTAATTCTCAGCAGACACCCCAATCTCTTTTCTTGGGAGTATTTTTCCGGTTGCGATGAACTCACTGAAGCATACTGCTTCCACGTATTCCTGGATTGGCGGCTTGGTTACGCTTGCATAATTGGCGTGCTCAGAATATGGCTTGAGCGCGGCAATCTTCGGCTTCAGTTCAGCAAGCGCCTTTTCCGCTGCTTTGCTATCGCCCCGTTGCAAGGAATAAATAGCACCTTTGGACGCCTTCAGTATTTCCCTTGTGCTAGCGATGAGAGCTTCTCTTTTGGAGTCGACAGTTTCTATCTCCTTCTTTAGGCCTGCCAGCTCATCGTTAATGCCGTTCCCTTCCCCAACGCTTTTTGCCATTTCTCCTGTGAAGCCACAGCGATTTTATAAAGCTTCCCACTAGCACAAAGTATTTATTGCCACAGAAGTGGGAATAGATAAAAAGAGGTTATGAATGTACGAGATAATAGTTGGCCGAGATGAGGAAGACCGCAGGGCTTTTGGCGATAAGGGCACCTTTCTCATTGGCAAGCATTATGTCAAGATGGGCCAGGTTACCTCGCTGTCAACAGGAATTTACATGGACGTTCTGAGAAGCCACGTTGTCTCTGTTTTCGGCAAGAGGGGGTCCGGCAAGTCGTATTCTCTTATGGCAATGGCAGAAGGCATGATGTCCCTTGAGCCGGAGCTCACAAAAAATCTCGGCCTCGTCGTTTTTGACACCATGGGAATTTTCTGGACAACCAAGTACGAGAACAGGAAGGACGAAGCCCTCCTTCGGGAGTGGCAGATTCCTTACCAGCGCTTTAACGCGCGGATTTACGTGCCCCTTGGCAGCTACCAGGAGTTCAAGGACCGCGGCATACCGGTTGACTTGCCTTTCTCAATCAACCCTGCAGAGCTCACTATTGGCGACTGGTGCGGCATTTTCGAGATTGACATCACAA
>CAZBFZ010000044.1:0-6373 GCA_964491245.1 uncultured Methanosarcinales archaeon | reverse complement strand
TTGTAAGCGGTGATGATAATATGACAATGCCTCTCATGGCGCTCGGCGGCAGGGGTGTAATCTCTGTTGTGAGCAACCTGATTCCAAGAAAAGTCAGCGACATGTGCGCTGCCGCTGCGAAAGGCGATTTTGCAGCCGCAAGAAAGCTGCACTTTGAGATGCTGCCGTTGTTCAAGGCGGCGTTCATCGAGACAAACCCGATCCCGATTAAGGCGGCAATGAACATGGCAGGGCTGCCAGCTGGCCCTGTCAGGATGCCGTTGTGCGAGATGCAGCCCGCAAACGTTGACAAGCTCAAGGCTGCGCTGCAGAAAATGGGCGTGTTGAAGGCAGCCGCAGCGGTGGTGTGAAAAATGAAAATAGCGCTGATTGGCTACGGGAAAATGGGGAAGGAGGTTGACAGGGTTGCGAAGCTCCGCGGCCATGCTGTGTGTGCGATTGTTGACAAGTCTGACTCCGCAGCAACGCACAAGGAGATTGACGGCGGCGGCAGCTGCTTGAAAGACGCTGACGTGGTTGTCGACTTCACAGTCCCTTCAGCTGTGGTTGAAAATATAAGGAAGGTCACGGCAGCAAAGAAGAGCATGGTTGTCGGCACAACTGGCTGGTATGACGGCATTACAGAGGCAAAGCAGCTAGTTGGCCAAGCTGGAACAGGGTTCATCTACAGCTCAAACTTTTCAGTTGGGGTAAATGTTTTTTACAGGATTGTTGAGGCAGCTGCCAAGCTGGTGAATAAAGTTCCGGACTATGACGTGTTCGGCTATGAGCTTCACCACAGCCAGAAGCTCGACAGCCCTTCAGGAACTGCGAAGAGCATTGCAGAAATACTCCTGAAGAACATCAGCCGAAAAAAACAAGCGCAGTACGAAAAGCTTGACCGCAAGATAAACCCGGAAGAGCTGCACTTTGCCAGCATAAGGGCTGGCTTTATTCCGGGAACTCACGTTGTTGGCTTTGACAGCGAGGCAGACACTATTGAGCTTAAGCACACGGCGAGGAGCAGGGCTGGCTTTGCCCTTGGCGCTGTAATGGCTGCCGAGTGGCTCAGGGGCAGGAAGGGCTTTTTCACCATGAACGACTTCATAAGCGACTTTTTCAGGTGAGGGCAGAGTGCGTTTTTCGTGTTGGCTGCGGTTGCCGCAATAGCTTTTAATACTAGTTGTAGCCGCAGCCGGAATATCAGGGGAGCTTTTGTATGGGAAAAATAAAAGTTGGCATTCTTGGGGCAACCGGCATGGTTGGGCAGCGCTTCGTGCAGCTGCTTGAAGGCCATCCGTGGTTTGAAGTTACAGGGCTTGCTGCTTCTGAGCAGTCTGCCGGAAAGGCTTATGAGGACGCGGTTGCCGGCAGGTGGAAGATAAGCGCGGATATCCCAGCTTACGCCAGGAGGATGAAGGTAAAGGAATGCAGGCCCAATCTTGGCTGCAAGCTGGTTTTTTCTGCGCTCGATGCCGCTGTTGCCGGCCCGATTGAGGAAGAGTTTGCAAGGGCTGGTTACGTTGTTAGCAGCAACAGCCGCAATCACCGCATGGACTCTGACGTTCCGCTTCTCATCCCTGAAGTTAATTCTGAACACCTTGCCTTGATAAAAAGGCAACAGCAGCAGCGGAAATGGAAGGGCTTCATAGTTACCAATCCGAACTGCAGCACTATCCACATGGTGCTGGCGCTTAAGCCCTTAATGGACAGGTTTGGTATTGAGAAAGTCGTGGTTACAACGATGCAGGCGCTCAGCGGCGCAGGCTACCCGGGCGTTGCGTCAATGGACATTATTGACAACGTTTACCCTTACATCGGGATGGAAGAGGAAAAGATGCAGACAGAGACTTTGAAGCTTCTTGGCAGCTACAACGGCAGTAGCAAAGGAATTGCGAACGCGAAAATAGCTGTCAGCGCTCACTGCAACAGGGTAAACGTCTCTGACGGCCATACGGAGTGCGTTTCTGTTAAATTATCAAAACCGGCGACAGAAAGGGACATTATCCGCACATTTGAAAGCTTCAACCCGCTAAAGGCATTGAAGCTGCCATCGTCACCAGAGCATCCGATTGTCGTAAGAAAAGAACTGGACAGGCCGCAGCCGAGGCTTGACAGGAATACCGAGAAAGGAATGGCGTCTGTTGTTGGGAGAATAAGAAAGTGCGATGTGCTTGACTACAAGTTTGTCGTGCTTGGCCACAACACAATCCGGGGAGCTGCTGGCGCGGCAATCCTCAACGCTGAGCTCATGAAGGCAAGGGGGCTGATTGGGTAAGATGGGGGATATAGGCAATTCTCCGCTGAATTATTTTCAGGGCTTGATGAGCTGTGGCAACTGTGCGCCAAGTATCCTTGAAAGAAAAGTAGCAATCTGTTATTCCATACAGGGGGAAGCTTCGGTTTTCTTTGCCCATGCAGGAATTAACAATGGAGTCGGCAGCGTCAGGGATTACGTACCGTTACTGCACCGCGCCCTTATTGATTTAGGCGGCTTCCAATTAGCCATCTTAGAAGCGCCCTCATGTCGCGTCTATACGTGGCCTAATGTTGAGTTAAGGAACTTTGCAAACTCTATCATCGAGCTTGGCATTAACATGAAATTTCACACCGTCAACAGTGAGGACAGCAGCAGGGCAAAAATGCCTGCGGCAGCCATACACAACAGTGGAGTAGCGCTGGAGCAGTTCGGGCTTGTGCTGGCACAATTTGCAGATGGCACTTATTTTTGCGGTAAAGACCTGTCAGGCGTTGTTGCCGCAAACCAGCCTTTATTCCAGCTTTCATCACGCATTGTCGGAGGCTTGACAGTTGAAGCCATGAGCCGAGATTTGACAGGAGAGCAGGGGCAGCATGGATTGCCGTACCTTAGTGAAATTGTAAGAGATTGCGCACAAAATTTTCCTCCCAGCAGAATAAGCGTAACTGCTGCTAAGAGAGGCACTGCTGCTAGAAGAGGTAAAAGGCAATGACAAAATACCGCCGTTCAGGCCGCCTGAGCCAGATTCCGCCTTACTTGTTTGCTGAGATTAACAAGAAGATTGAGGCAGCGAAGAAGTCCGGGGTTGATGTAATCAGTTTGGCGATTGGCGACCCTGACATGCCCACTCCGGAGCGCATCGTTGCCGAGCTTGAGAGGGCTGCCCGTGATCCAAAGAACCACCAGTACCCGGACTACGAGGGGCTTTACGCGTTCAGGGAAGCGGTTGCAGCGTGGTACAAGAAGAGGCATAATGTTTCGCTTGACCCTGTGAGCGAAGTCCTTGCCCTGATTGGCTCAAAAGAGGGCAGCCTGCACCTTTCGCTTGCGTTCGTCAACCCTGGAGATTATGCCCTGGTGCCGAGTCCTTGCTATACCACTTACAGGACAGGCACCATCCTTTCCAACGGGCAGGTCTATGATCTTCCATTGCTGGAAGCCAACGGCTTCCTGCCGCAACTGGATAAAATTCCGAGGGAAGTTGCCAAAAAGGCGAAGATACTTTACATCAGCTACCCGAACAACCCTACGACAGCGGTAGCTGAAAAGGAATTTTACACGGAAGCTGTTGATTTTGCGAAGGACAACGGCATCATTGTGTGCTCTGACAACCCTTACAGCGAGATTGCTTTTGATGGCTACAAGCCGCTCAGCTTCCTGGAAGTGCCCGGCGCTAAGGATGTTGGCGTTGAGTTCAATTCGCTTTCAAAGCCTTACAACATGACGGGGTGGAGGATTGGAATGGCTGTTGGCAATCCAGACATAATCTCGGCAATGGCGACTGTGAAGAACAACGTTGACTCCGGAGTTTTCAACGCAGTCCAGTATGCAGCGATAACGGCGCTGCTCAAGACGCCCGATTCGGACATAGCCCGGCTTAACGGCATTTACCAGAAAAGAAGGGATTTGGTTTACGACACCTTTACATCTGTAGGGATAAGGGCGATAAAGCCAAAAGCCACTTTTTACATGTGGTGCCGTGTTCCGGATGGTTACACGTCTGCGGGCTTTGCAACCCTCATGCTGGAAAAGGCGGGTGTTGTTGTTACTCCTGGGGCTGCGTACGGCAGCTATGGCGAGGGCTATTTCCGCATCTCGCTTACAGTTCCCGACGCAAGGCTTGCCGAGGCGATGGGCAGGATTAGGAAGGCGATGGGCAGATGATTTCTGTAAAAAACAACGCGCTGCTTGTTGGCGAGGTTGCGGCTTCTGGCTTGGCAAGGCGGTTTGGCACTCCTCTCTACGCTTATGACGAGGAAACAATCCGCTCAAAAGTAAGGGCGCTTCTGCAAAGCATAGCATACAGGCCGCTGAGGATTTATTACGCGGCTAAGGCAAACACGAACCTTTCAATTCTCAAAATCATCAGGGATGAAGGGGGGCAAGGCATCGGCATTGATGCTGTCTCTCCAGGCGAGATTGAATTAGCGCTTAAGGCAGGCTTTAAGCCGCGGCAAATAATTTTCACGTCAACCTCCGTTACAGATGAGGAAATGAAGTTCGCCATTGCCAGAAGTGTGCTTGTGAACTGCGACTCGCTGTCGCAGCTTGAACGGTACGGGAAGCTTAGCCCAAACTCAAAGGTTTGCTTCAGGGTCAATCCTGATGTTGGGGCTGGCCATCACGGCCACGTCATTACCGGCGGCCCTGAAAGCAAGTTTGGCGTCTGGGCTGGCGATGTTGGAAAGGCGTTTGACATCGCGGCAAAATACGGCCTGAGGATTGCTGGCATCCATGAGCACATCGGCTCAGGCATCCTGGAGACAGGAAAGTTCCTGGCAGCGATGAGAGTGCTGCTTGCAATCATCAGCAAAAACAAGGAAAAGCTCACGGATTTGGAATTCGTTGATTTCGGGGGAGGGATTGGCGTTCCTTACAGGCCTGACCAGAAGCCAATTGGCCTCAGCGGGTTTGGAGCGTCAGTCAGCGAGCTGTTTTCCGATTTCTGCAGAAGCTTCCGCAGGAAACTTATTTTGGCAATGGAGCCGGGCAGGTTTATCGTTGCAGAGTCCGGCGTTCTGCTATGCGCAGTGAACACGATAAAAAGCACGCCAAAGCACACGTTTGTTGGCGTAGACACGGGCTTTAACCACCTTATAAGGCCAATGGCTTATGGAAGTTATCATCCAATAGCCGTAGTTGACAACTGCAATGGTTCGCCGAAACAAAAAGCTGCTGTGTGCGGCAACATTTGCGAGTCAGGCGATGTTTTTACAAGGAATGAGGAAGGGATAGCTGACAGGGAGCTTCCGCCAATAAAGGAAGGCGATGTCCTTGCCATACTTGTTTCTGGTGCGTATGGCTTTTCAATGGCGTCCACCTACAACACCAGGCCAAGGCCTGCCGAGGTGCTCGTCAGCACCGGCAAGAAGGTAAGGGTTATAAGGAAGCGCGAAACGCTTCAGCAGGTAATTTACGGGATGTGAAACCCTTTTTCGAAAAGGGTTTATCCAAAAACGAACGAAAATGCCAAACACTCTTAAGTTCACAAAGATGCACGGCCTTGGCAACGACTATGTCGTAATAGACCTCTTTGACAGCAGCAACAGGAAAGTGTTTGGCGAAATAAAAGGCCTTAAGTCCTTTGCAAAGCGGGTATGCGACAGGCATTTCGGCGTTGGCGCTGACGGCATCCTCCTCGTGCTGCCTCCTAAGGATTCTAAAGCCAAAGGCGTTGACGGCGTGATGCGCATTGTGAACGCTGACGGCTCTGAAGCTGAGATGTGCGGCAACGGCATAAGGTGCATTGCAAAGCTTATCCTTGACAATGGCTACAGCAGAAAAAAGCAGCTAACCATCGACACGATATCCGGCATCAAAAAAATAGTCGCTGCTGACGAGATGTTTAAGGTTGACATGGGCTCTCCATTGCTGCTAAGGAAGGAGATTCCCATGAACGGCAGCGCAACCGCTAAAGCCATTAACGAGCCGCTTCAGCTGAAGTACAAGCAGATTAAAGTAACGGCTGTCTCAATGGGCAATCCCCACGCTGTCACTTTTGTTGACGATACTGACTTTGACATTGAGGAGATGGGCAGCGAGATAGAAAACCATCGTGTCTTCCCCAAGAGGACCAATGCCGAGTTTGTCCACGTTCTGAACGATGGCGAGATTGAGCTTAGGGTGTGGGAAAGGGGAGTGGGCGAGACGCTTGCCTGCGGCACTGGCTCGTGCGCTTCGTTGGTTGCCTGCGTCCTCAACGAGAAAACAGGAAGGAAGGTCAATGTGCATTTGAGGGGCGGTGACCTTGTTGTTGAGTGGGCCCGTGACGGGCACGTTTACATGACAGGCCCAGCAACTTATGTTTTTTCCGGAACAGTAAGCGTTTGATTTTTCCTTTTATTTTCTTTTCCAAAATCTTTAAATATAAGCGCCTTGTGCAGTCTTCACCATAGTGAATTGGGAGGGTGTTTT
>CAZBFZ010000043.1:0-6475 GCA_964491245.1 uncultured Methanosarcinales archaeon | reverse complement strand
CGACAGTAACCTGCCTCTCCTGCATTGCTTCGAGCAGTGCTGATTGTGTTTTTGGGGCTGACCGGTTTATCTCATCGGCCAGCACGACATTGGCAAATACGGGGCCCGGATGGAACTTGAATTCCCTTTTGCCTCCTGATTCCTCAAGCACGTATGTACCTGTGATGTCAGAGGGCATTAAATCCGGGGTGTGCTGTATCCTGCTGAACCTGAGGTCCATTATCTTGGCAAGCGTCCTGACCGTCAGGGTTTTTGCCAGGCCTGGGTAGCCCTCGAGCAGCGCGTTTCCGTCTGCCATTATGGCCGAGAGCAGCTGCGTGACCATCTCCTGCTGGCCCACTATTACTTTCCCGACCTCGTCAAAGACATCGTCAAACAGCTTCTTGTATGCTAGCACTCTGATTTCACCTTTTTTAGTTACTCTGCGGCTGCTGCAGCTTATCTGCGCAGCCAAGTGTAGCTACCTAAGAACAGGTTAATAAATGTTATTGAAAAAGAATCACCTGTTTGCCTCAACCACGTTCCTGAAATACCTCCTTACGAGCTCCTGCTGCTCTTTTGGTATGCGCTCCTCCATGGCTTCTGCAGCTACCGAAACGACTTCTTCGGGGTATTGCTCGGTGAACTGGAGCTCTTCCGGCGGCTTTACGTTCCTGGTGCTGAGCTCCATGCCCGCTGGCCGAAGTATGACCCTGAGCTCCTCGCTTCCAAGCTTTGCCACTGTAGGGGCTCCGTAGATGTCCTCCTTTGACTTCTCGGTCCCTATTGGATTGTCAGTTTTGTCTTTTTCGCTCAGGAGCTTTAATCTGCCGCTGCTTCCGTCAGTGGTTTTCTCGTCTTGGGGTGAAAAAATGTTCGGGAAGGCATGCTTGAAAAAGCTGATTGAGACGGGCGAGAACAGGAGTATGATGAAGCACAGCACGACGGCCGCAACTGACTTTGCATACACCCTCCGCTCGTTGAGAAATGAGGAGTCCTCTACCTTTCTGAGGTTCCTGAGCACTTCCTGCTTGAGCTCGTTAGCCACTCTGGTGTCAACGTTCGCGTATTCTGTTGCTGTTGAGAGCTTTTCCTTAAGCTCTTTGTACTTTGATTCTACTGCCTTGTCAGTCCTGACGCGGCTTTCCTTGTAGGCGGCGAAGGCGAAGTAGCCGAGGCTTATGATTATTGGCGGCCACAGCCCCATCCTGAACAAGGAGCTTACAAGGTAGGCTGCCAGGAATATGAGTATGGCGTTGAGGGCTTCCTCAAACATCATTATCTTGAGCAGGGTGTTTTTTGTTTCCTTCAAAGCTTCGGTAAATACACCCACTTTCACCACATCCTCTTAGCACGGCTTGCTCTGCGCTGTTTTCTCGTCGCACAGCTGCTTTTTGAGCAAGTCAACCTGGTCCTGCAGGCTGTTTATTGTCTTGGCAAGGTTGCCGACTTTCACGTTAAGGTCTGACAGCTCCCTTTCCTGCAGCAGCAGCTTGTAGTTTGCGTCTGACAGTTCGTCCTTTTTCCTTTCCAGTTCAACAAGCGTTTCTGCAAGCTTGGTTTTTGTCACCGAGAGCTCTGCATCAATCTTTTCCTTCTCGTTCACTATGTCAGTGTAGAGCTGGTCGAGCTTTTCCTTGTCGAGCTGCTTGAGCTGCAGCTCGCCGTATGTCTTGTTGAGCTCGCTTATCTTAGTGGAGAAGTTGCTGCTGACAACTTCCAGCTGCTTGTTTTTGCTCGCAAGGTCCTGCGACACATCCTTGTAGGTTGACTGGAAGTACGTTGTGATTGCAACTGTGCCAACAAGCACTGTTATGACCAGCAGCAGCAGCACAAAATTGACGTTTCGCTTGAGGTACATGTTTACACCAGTTATGCTGCAAGTTTAAAATTTTTGCTTTTTGCTTGTTTGCCTGCCTAGCAGGCTGTCGTCTGTCCTTTCAATTATCTTCCTGGCTGCTATATCAAGCAGGAAAAAAAGGAGGGCTATTGCAAGCGGAATCCACGCAAGGCTTTTATGGGCTGTTACGACCCTCTTTGAGTCCTCCCTGACCTTTTTGAGCAGCTCGGCTGTCTGGCCTGGCTTGAATACGCTCCCCCCTGTGGCTTGGACAAGCACTCCCAGGTCAGGGTCGTAGCCTGTGTTCAGCAGCTCAAGGGGGTAATTTGCAGCTGCTGTTGCGCCGAAAAACGCGTACCAGCCAATCTTGTCAGCCTTAAGCTGTGAGCTGTAAATCCTTTCACCAACCTTTGAGAAAGCCATTCTGCTGTCTGCGGGCATTGAGCCTGCCAGCACATCCACTTTAAACTCGTCCCCTAAGAACGTGTCTCGCGCTGTGACGTCGAACTTCTTGTTCCTGCTGAGGTCGCCAATCGCCCAGTTGACTGTCCTTGTTATGAGGACTGAGTTCTCGCTGTTGAACAGCTCCGGAGCCCATCCTGTGCCGTCGTCTGTCGCGACAGAAACTATTCTGCCAAGCCCAAACCGCCACACTGTCAGGATTGCCCTGTTGTCTGCTGTTGCCACAAGAACGTCGGCGTTTGGCTTCGGGACAACCTGGTTAAGCCCTGACAGCCTTGCGCTGAGCTTGACGTTCCTTGTGATGAAGTGGTTGTTGTTGAGCTTTTCGAGCTTCATCTTGTCTGTTGGCGCCGCTTCCCCCCCGGTTCCGAATATTATCTTGAGCTTCTGGGCTTCGCTTGGCTCGAAATACGCGCCGTTGCCTGCCTTGGCAATCGCTTGCATATACTCAGAATCTGTGTCTTCGCCCACACCAACCGTATAAATCTTGATGCCATTGTCAGCTGCGAATTTCGCTTCTCTAAGGCCCTCACCCATGTGACTTGACTTCCCATCTGAGAAAAGCACTATGTTTTTGCTGCCGTCTGCCTGCGCTAGCATCCTGCTTGCTCCGCGTATGCCTTCCGCAAAGAAGGTGCTGTCTGTGTAGATAAGGCGCTGCACCTTGCTAATTAGCTCTTTTTTGCTGTCAGAGACCCTTTCGAGGTCTGCGACAGTGTGCGGGTCAACGTTAAATGCGATGATGCCTGCCCGGTCTTCTGGCCTCAGGTCGTTAAGCACTCCGATTGCCAACGCCTTTTCAACCTCTTCCACTGTTGAGGAGCTTCCTGTTCCGAAGCTTGAGCCCGTGCTTCCTGAGATGTCTATTAGCAGCACAACATTGACGAACTTTTTGGCTCCCTCTTCACCAGCGCCGACCTTTACTGGGAGCAGGTTTTCGAAAATTGTGTTCGTGTAGCCGCCTTTGTCGTAGGAGCTCCTTCCCCCGAAAACAGCCAGGCCGTTGCCGTCATCAATGAACTTTCCAAGCTCGTCTATGTCAACCTGGGAGGCTGGCACGTCGTTAAGCACGACAGCAGAGTAGCCGGCCAGGCTTGCCCCTTGGATTGTTTGGACAGTGGCAAGGTCGTACACTGGCGCAAATATTGCCTCAAGGGGCGAGCTGCCTTCGGTAACCAGAAGGACTTTTGGCTTTTTCTCTACCTTGGCTGTCTTGTAGAAGATGTTGTTTTCCTGGAAATGGTCGCTCGCGGTTATCTCCGCATTGATCTCATGGTAGCCCTCTGCGAGCTTTCTCCTGAACTTGAAGCTGTCAGAACCAGAAGAGTCCTGTTCAAGCACCACATCGCCGTCGAGCTTTACCGCTATCCTGTACTGTATTGGCTCGGTGCCTGGAGCACTTGTCTGGTCAACCCTCGCGAGGAACTCGTTGTCTACGCCCACTGTTGTGATTCTTGGCCCTTCAACCCTTACCGCAAGGTCGCCCTTTACAGGCACCAGGCTGAGGGCGTTTATTGTTGAGTTTATGGAAGAGGCAACAACCATGACATCGCCAAGGCTTCTGCCTTTGGTGACCCTTCCATCAGACACCAGCAGCAGGTTGTCATTGCCAAGCATGTTTGCCAGGAGCTCATCGCCAAGCGCTGACGAGTCAGCAAGGCCTATATGCCTTATCTTTACTGGTATGTCATTCTGGAGCTTTTCCTTAATTGCCTGGACAATTTGCCTGTCGTAGAGGTCAAAAGACCTTGAGTCGTCAACAAGTATTGTCAGTGAGGGGTCTCCTGATTCCAGCTGCTGAGTTACTGTAATCGGCTGGGCCAGAGCCACAAGAAGAGCGGCAGCGGCAGCCGACCTCAGCGCGAAGATTATGAGGCGCCTCTTTACTTTCACTCTTTCGTAAATCCTCCACCGTTCGCCTTTCAGCCTGACAAAATCCCTCCTTATAATCAGGAACAGGATGGCGACTGCTGCAGGTATGAGAAGCAGAAGCTTGGCGTGCTCAAATACTGCCATCACAGGTCCCCCCTTATTTTTACCAGAAGCAGCTCAATTAGCAGCAGCGCGAGGGCTGCAAGCATGAGCTTTCTTTCAAGCAAAACATCGCCTTTTGCTTTCTGGCTGGCCGTGGCAAGCTTTGAGTCGTCATTGATTATCCCAAAGGCTTCTGCGCTGCGGATGTTTGATTCTCTGTCGCTGAGGAGGTTGGCTGCAACGGTCTTTCCGCCAAACGTGTAGAATCCTGCGTCATCGAACAAAAGCCTCGCCGTTTCTACCTTTCCGCTTGGCGTTGCGACCTGCTGCTTGCTTATCCCTTCAACCTTTCCCGTGAGCACGTTGAAGCTGGACAGGTCCTGGCTCTTTGTGAGGAAGCTGAGCGCGTTGTCCCAGAATATCGGGTAATAGTATGAGCTCCTGAACGTGCTCATGTCGTCAAGCAGCCCGTAATACATGGCAAGCCCGTTTCCTGATGAGTAAGTGCCGATGAGCGAGCTTCCGTCATCTGCCGCGACAAGCGCGGCAAAGTCTTTTTCCCTGCCTTTGCTTGGCTTCAGGATGTGGTAGCTTGCAACAACTCCAAAGTCGATGCCTTTTGTCAGGTAGTTTTCAATGACTGTAGAGGATTTTGAGGAGTTGCCGCTGCGCGAAAACTCCAGGGGCATGCTGAACTGCTTTATGTACGCAGCCAGGTCCTCCTGTGCTGTTATGACTAAGCCTGTGCCGTTGGCCACCATGCGGTTGATTTCTCTGTAAAATCCCGGGAGCATGAGCTGGGAGGTTGCGTTTTGCAGTATAATCACGTCATAATTGAATTGCTTCACAACTGGCGGGAAGGCGGTGTCAAGCTCGACATTCGGCAATGATTTGAGGGCTGCCATCAGGTAGCTTGTGTCTGAGTTCGTGATAAGGAGCGTCCTTATTCTCTTTGCAGGCGAGCTTATGAAAAGGCTGTTGTCAGTTTCAAGGTCGTCATCCTGGAGTATCCTGAGCTCTGTATTGCCGTGCATGGTGTCAAAGCTCAGGCTTTCAAGCGACCTCGGCCCTATGGCAAGCTGCTTTTCAGCAATCTTTTTGTTATTGCTTACGATTGCAATATTGACTGCGCGCTGCGCGTCATCATAATTTTTGACAAGCGCAGTTGTTTGGAACTTGTTTACGTCCAGCTGCACAAACCCGGCATTGCTTAGCTTGCTTAACTCATCCTTATTGTTGCCTAGAACGTTAACGAGCTCCACCTGCGCGCCCTTTGCGGCAATCGCCCTCTTTGCCACTAGCACGTCTGTTCCGAGGTTTGACTGGAAATCGCTAAGCACGACAACCCTGCTGCCTTTAGCATCGTCTTCAGCAAGCTCTCCTGCCGCCAGCATTGCATCACCGACGTGTGTTTCAACAGCTTTTGCCTTCAGCGTTGCAAGCGCTTTTCTGGCGTCAGAGGCAGAGCCTTTTTCCTGCACAACCACCGGTATGCTGGATGCGAGGACTATGCTTACCTTTCCTTCCAGCCGAGAATTTGCCTCGTCAACGGCCTTGGAAAACCTTGTGGCTTGCCCTCCTGTCTGGAGCAGCGCGTTCATGCTTGCCGAGGCGTCAAGGACAATGATTGTGTGTTTCGCCAGCGCTGCCTTTTCGCTTGTGAAATAAGGGTATGCCGCGGCAAAGGCGGCAGAAAGTATTATGGCCAGCTGGAGCAGGAAGAGGATGTTTTGGAATATCTGCCTGAACAGGCTGGAGAATTTCGTTATGCCTTTCTCCCTCATGAAAAACATGAGGCTTGGTATGGTTTTCTCCTTTGGCTTTGGCCTGCGGAGGTATAGGATTATGAACGGTATGAGCGCCAGGAGCGCGTACAGTCCTGCAGGATTCTTGAAAGGCATAGGCACACCATTTTAACGGTAATAGGAGGCATTATCCTTCCTGCATGTATTAAAAGTTTTAGATTTTAGCGTGTGCCAGAAAAAATAAGGGTAATGGCTGCTTACTTCCCAAACTTGTACCCTTTGGCGCACTTCTCTGAGCAGAAGCGGTAGTGCTTGCCCTTGAACTCCCTCTCAACAGCGCCTTCCACTTCAAGAAGCGTTTTGCCGCACTTGGCGCACTCCGCGACCTTCTCCTCTTCCTCGTAACCCTCCATGAACGCCTCTTCAGTTGGGCTTATCTCGTCATCTTCCTCTTCCTGGTCGCGCTCCTTTTCCT
>CAZBFZ010000042.1:0-6600 GCA_964491245.1 uncultured Methanosarcinales archaeon | reverse complement strand
GTAGCGCAGCCTGGCAGCGCAACGGACTTTTAATCCGTGGGTCGCGGGTTCAAAGCACCAGCTGGCGGTTAAAATCGCCGCTGCTGTGAGTGTCCCGTCCGGCCCGTTTCAAGCTTAGCAAGCTCAGGAGTAAGGCACCATGAAGAGGATTGACGTCAGGAAGCATTCGCTTGTTCCGAAGCACGAGAAGCTTTCGGAGAAGGAAAAAGAGGAGGTTCTAAAAGAGTACAATTCGAGGATGGAGGATTTTCCGCGCATACTGAAGAGGGATGCTGCGCTGCAGGGCATTAACGTCAAGTACGGCGACATGATTAGGATTTCCAGGAAAAGCTCCACAGCCGGCCAGACGGTTTTTTACAGGGTGGTTGTGCTGACATGAGCAACTACGCCGTTCTTATGAGGAAATTTTTTGAAGAGCAGTCCTTTGTTAAGTCGGACATAGAGTCGTTCAACTACTTCCTGGACAACGAGCTCAACTCGATCATTGATGAGAACAAGGAAGTCCTTCCAACCATAATCCCGCCCAATGTTGACGAGTTCAAGATTAGGTTTGACAATGTCAGGATTACGAAGCCTGAGATTACCGAGGCCGATGGCTCTATAAGGAAGATCTTTCCCATGGAGGCGAGGCTGAGGAAGCTCACCTACGCCGCTCCCATGTACATTACAGTCAGCGCGCACATCAATGGGGCCCAGCGCGAGAGCTTTGAGACGCAGATAGGCAGCCTGCCTGTGATGCTGAAGTCAAAGGTCTGCCATCTCAACAAGCTCAGCAGGGAGGAGCTGGTTCAGCACGGCGAGGACCCTGACGACCCTGGCGGCTACTTTATTATCAACGGCACTGAGAAGGTGCTGGTCAAGGTTGAGGACCTCGCCTCGAACAAGGTCCTCATTGACAAGGACTCGTCTGGCGGCGGGAAGCTCGTGTGCAAGATTTTCTCCGAAAAGGGCTCTTACAAGATCCCTCACACGATTGAAAGGATGAAGGATGGGATTTTCTACCTCACGTTCACGAGGGTGAGGAGGGTGCCGCTCATTGCAGTAATCAAGTCACTTGGGCTCACCAAGGACGAGGAAATCATGAGGTTTATTTCAGGAACGGAGAACTTTGACGAGCTTCTTGTCAACCTTCTGGACTCCGCAGACCTTAAGTCAGAGGAGGATGCCATGGATGCGATTGCCAAGGTTTCTGGCATTACGCAGCCAAAGGAGATAAGGCTTGAGCGCATGAAGGAGATTCTTGACAAGTACCTTCTTCCGCATCTTGGCATAACCCTGAAGGAGAGGGTGTTGAAGGCCTATAACCTGTGCAAGATGGTAAGGAAGTATATTTTGGCTTTGAGAGGCCAGCTCAAGGCGGACGACAAGGACCACTACATGAACAAGCGCCTCAAGCTGTCTGGTGATTTGCTTGCCGACCTTCTTAGGGTCAACCTCAAGGTGCTAATTGGCGATTTGCTGTACAACTTCCAGCGCGTTGTCAAGCGCGGCAAATTTCCCACGCTCAAGGTGATAATCAGGGAAAAGCTGCTCACTTCGAGGATTTACAGCTCAATGGCAACTGGCGCATGGGTTGGCGGCAGGAAGGGCGTAAGCCAGAGAATCCAGCGGCTTAATTTCCTTGAGATGATGAGCCATCTTCAGAGGGTGGTAAGCCCGCTTTCAGCTACGCAGGAGAATTTCAAGGCTAGGGAGCTTCACTGCACGCATATGGGGAGGCTTTGCCCGATTGAGACCCCTGAAGGCACAAACATCGGGCTGAAGAAGAACCTGTCGCTTGTTGCGACAGTAAGCCTTGATGCCAGTGAGGATGAGGTTTTGAAGCTTATGCGCAACTACGGCCTCAAGCCGGTAGCAAGGCAGTAGTCATAATTGAAATGGAAAACGAAAATGTCTGACGTGTACTTGAGCGGGAAGTTTGTTGGGACAGTTGAGGACGGCGAGGCGTTTGCCAGCTCGATGCGCGAGGAGCGAAGGCGGAATGCGCTTTCCGAAAACGCAAACGTGTATTATTCTGCCGCAGGGGATGAGGTCCACATCGAGGCATCTAAGGGCCGCTTGAGAAGGCCGCTTATTGTTGTCAGGGAGGGGAGGCCTATGCTTTCGCCTGACCACGTTGACAAGCTTAACAGGAACGAGCTGAAGTGGTCTGACCTCATCAAGCAGGGCATTATTGAGTATGTTGATGCCGCTGAGGAGGAGAATGCGCTCGTTGCTTTCTTTGAGGAGGACCTCACCAGTGAGCACACCCACCTTGAGCTTACGCCGCTGACGATGTTCGGCCTTGTCACCAGCCTGGTTCCTTACGCCAATTTCAACTCTGCGCAGAAGGTCAATACCGGCTCGAAGAACCAGAAGCAGGCGCTTGGCTTTTACGCTTCCAACTACATGATAAGGATGGACATGGATGTCAACCTGCTGCACAATCCCCAGATGCCTGTTGTCAAGTCTGTGATGCATGACATTTCTGAGTACGCGAAGCACCCTGCAGGCCAGAACCTTGTTGTTGCTGTCATGAGCTACAAGGGCTACAACATGGAGGATGCCATAATCATCAATGGCGGCTCAATCGGCAGGGGCATGGGCCGTGGCAGCTATTACAGGCCAATGATTGCCGAGGAGCTGCGCTACTCTGGAGGCCTGGTCGATGATGTGTGCATTCCTGCAAAGGACGTGAAGGGCTTCAAGAGCGAGAAGGACTACCGATTCTTGGAGGAGGATGGCATTATTTATCCAGAAGCCCAGGTCAGGGAGGGCGATGTCGTTATTGGCAAGACCTCCCCTCCGAGGTTTTTGAGCAGCATGGAGCAGTATTCGCTTTCTGCTGAGACCAGGCGGGAGAGCTCTGTGATTATGAAGCACGGTGAGGAAGGCATTGTTGATTTTGTCCTGATTACTGAGAACAGCGAGGGCAACAAGCTTATCCAGGTGAAGCTCAGGGACCAGCGCATTCCCGAGGTTGGCGACAAGTTCAGCTCTAGGCATGGCCAGAAGGGCGTTGTCGGACTGATTGTTCCTGAAGCTGACATGCCCTTTACGGCTTCTGGCATTACCCCCGACATAATCTTCAGCCCCCACAGCATTCCAACGAGGATGACAATGGCCCACTTGATTGAGCTTATTGCCGGGAAGACAGGGGCCCTCGCTGGGAGGCCCATTAACGGCACGGTTTTCGATTCAGAGCCTGAGGAGATGATTAGGAAGGAGCTCCTCAGCCTTGGCTTCAGGGATAACGGCCTTGAGACAGTTTACAATGGAGAGACTGGCGAGGCGTTTGAGGTTGGCATCTTTGTGGGGGACATGTATTACCTGAGGCTTAAGCACATGGTTGCCAACAAGATCCATTCGAGAGCTAGAGGTCCCATTCAGCTGCTGACCAGGCAGCCTACAGAGGGCAGGGCAAAGGAAGGCGGTCTCAGGCTGGGCGAGATGGAGAAGGACACTTTCGTTGCCCATGGAGCTGCAATGCTGCTCAAGGAGAGGTTTGACGCTGACCGCACAATTGTGCCTGTTTGCGAGAACTGCGGCATGGTTGCCATTTATGATGAGTTCAAGCGAAGGAGCTACTGCCAGGTGTGCGGCGAGTCAAGCATAAACTTTATCGAGGTTTCATACGCCTTCAAGCTGATACTTGACGAGTTCAAGAGCCTCGTGTTATACCCGCAGCTGAAGCTGAAGACGAAGTATTAATTTGGTGTAAAATAAAATGTTGAGCGATGCTGAGCCGTACGTGTACAAGAAGGTTGTGAACGTTGTGTTCGGGGTGCTGAGCCCGAAGCTCATCAAGAAGATGGCCGCAGCCAAGATTGTGACTCCTGAGCTTTATGACAAGGAGGGCTACCCTGTTGACGGCGGCCTGATGGATGTCAGGCTTGGCGTTATCGATCCAGGTTTGAGGTGCAAAACCTGCGGGTCAAAGCTTAAGGAGTGCACCGGCCACTTTGGCTACATCTCGCTGGCAAGGCCTGTAATCCACATCAGCTTCATTTCTGTCATCCTTACCCTGCTGAGGTATACGTGCAGGGAATGCTCCAGGATTATGCTGCCGACTGCAAGGATTGAACAGTACGGCGACAGGCTGAAGCGCCTGGGCAAGGACAAAGGCCCCGAAGTAATGAGGAAGAAGCTCAAGGACCTCATCACGGCATCAAAGACCGCTGGCAAGTGCCCTCACTGCAAGGCAAAGCAGAAGAAGATTGTGATTGAGAAGCCGACCACTTTCTTCGAGGATGACAAGCGCATTTCGCCAATCGAGATAAGGAGCCGGCTTGAGAAGCTTAACGATGCTGACATTGAGCTATTCGGGCTTAACCCGGCAGCGGTGAGGCCTGAGTGGATGGTCTTGACAGTGCTTCCAATCCCGCCTGTCACGATGAGGCCTTCCATCACGCTGGAGACTGGCGAGCGTTCCGAAGATGACCTCACGCACAAGCTTGGCGACATTGTGAGGATTAACCAGCGATTGTTTGAAAACATCAATGCAGGCGCTCCTGAGATTATTGTCGAGGACCTCTGGGACCTTTTGCAGTACCACATTACGACTTTCTTTGACAATGAGGTTGCGCAGCTTCCGCCGGCAAGGCACAGGTCAGGCCAGCCGCTGAAGACCCTGACTGAGCGCATCAAGAGCAAGGAAGGCAGGATTAGGCACAACCTTACAGGCAAGAGGACGAACTTTTCAGCCAGGACCGTCATAAGCCCTGACCCCATGCTCGAGCTCAGCGAGGTTGGAGTTCCTGACATAATGGCGATGAAGCTTACTGTTCCTGAAAGGGTTACTGAGTGGAACATGAATTACCTCAAGGAGTTTGTGAGGAAGGGGCCTAAGAGCTATCCCGGCGCGAATTATGTTGTGAGGCCTGATGGCAGGAAGAAAAAGCTTACCGAGGACACCATTGAGGCGTCCATTGAGGAGCTTCAGCCCGGCTACGTTGTCGAAAGGCATTTGATGGATGGTGACATTGCCATTTTCAACAGGCAGCCTTCGCTTCACAGGATGAGCATGATGTGCCACAAGGTCAGGGTTCTGCCCAACAAGACGCTCCGCCTCAATCCGGCAGTGTGCTTCCCGTACAACGCTGATTTTGACGGTGATGAGATGAACCTTCACATACCTCAGACTGAGGAGGCCCGTGCTGAGGCAGAGCTTTTGATGCTTGTTGACACCCAGATGATTTCGCCAAGGTATGGGCTTTCGGTTATCGGCTGCATCCAGGATGCGATTTCAGGGAACTACCTGCTGACCAAGGGAGTGTTTTCAATGCCTCGTGCTGACGCGATTGACCTTCTCGCTTCCATCGGGGTTACTGAGGTTTCAAAGCTTCCGAAGAAGGAATCTGTTACCGGGAAGGAGGTATTCAGCGTGCTTTTGCCTGACGACTTCAGCTTCACTGGAAGGTCGAAGTCAAGGGAGGAGCCTGAGGTTGTTATCAAGGCTGGAAAGCTCGTCAGTGGGGTTATGGACAAGAACAACCTTGGCGAGGGCTCTGGCTTGCTGCTCAGAAACCTCCATAAGCGCTATGGAAGGCACTTTGCCCTTGATACGCTTGGCAAGATGTTCAAGCTTGGCATTGCCGTGCTCATGAAGAGGGGATTCACCACAGCCCTGTCTGACACAGACCTTCCTAAGGAGGCAAAGTCAGCCATCTGGAATGTTTTTGAGCGGGCTGAGCAGGAAGTCGCTGAGCTAATATCGAGGTACAACTCAGGCCAGCTTGACATTCTTCCAGGAAGGACTTTGAGGGAGACGCTTGAGCTCAAGATTCTTGAGGTCCTCAATAAGGCCCGTGACGAGACAGGCAAGATTGTGGCAATGAACGTTGAGAGCTACTCTCACACCATCGTGATGGCAATTTCCGGAGCTCGCGGCACTCCTCTCAACCTTGCGCAGATGGCGGGCTGTGTTGGCCAGCAGGCTTTGAGAGGCAAAAGGATTGAGATGGGCTATTTTGGAAGGACTCTTTCGTGCTTCAAACGCGATGACCTCACCCCGGTCGCGAGGGGATTCATCAAGAACAGCTTCAAGTCAGGGCTTAAGCCGGCTGAGTTTTTCTTCCAGTCCATTGTCGGAAGGGATGCACTGATGGACACCGCGTTGAGGACTCCGAAGTCTGGCTACCTTTACAGGCGCCTGGCCAATGCGCTTCAGGACCTCAAGGTTGAATATGACGGCACTGTGCGCGACTCAGGCAGGAGGATTGTGCAGTTCACTTACGGCGAGGACAGCATTGACGTTTCAAAGTCCGAAGGCGGCGTTTTGAACGTGAAGAGGGTTATAAGCGAGGCGGCTGAAAAAACATGACGGCGAACATTTTGAAGGAGCTCCAGGGCATACTCCCTCCGGGAGTGTACAGCATCGTAGCTGAATCGATGCCTGACAAAGTTTCAGAGGCGAAGGCAAGGGAAATTGTCAGGAGGATTGCTTCCGAGTACAACGAGATGAAGGTCGAGGCAGGCGAGTCGGTCGGCCTTGTGGCTGCCGAGTCAATAGGCGAGCCCGGAACCCAGATGTCAGTCGACTATGCGGAAAAGGTCATTATTAAGGCTGAGCAGGGCGTTAAAGCGGTGGAGATTGGAAGGTTCGTTGATGCCGCCATGGCG
>CAZBFZ010000041.1:0-6639 GCA_964491245.1 uncultured Methanosarcinales archaeon | reverse complement strand
GTGCCTGCGCCCATGACTATGCCGAAAAGCACAATCAAGAGAAGGCTGCTGCCTGTTATGGGCTTCTCCCTGGGATTTCTCGGAGGCCTCTTCATGACATCGCCCTCAGCAGGCTCAACGCCCAGCCCAAGGGCGGGCAAGCCGTCAGTAACAAGGTTCATGAGCAGAATCTGAAGCGGCACCAGCGGGAGAGGAAACCGCAGCATTATGGCAAAGAACACGGCAACAATCTCACCCATGTTGCACGAGAGCAGATACCTGGTTGATTTTATCATCTTGTCGTAAATGTTCCTGCCCTCAGCCACGGCATTAACTATGGTTGCGAAGTTGTCATCAGCCAGAACAGCTTTCGAAACCTCCTTTGCAACGTCCGAGCCGGTTATGCCCATGGCAATCCCAATGTCAGCCTTCTTTAATGCTGGGGCGTCGTTAACGCCATCTCCGGTCATTGCAACAACGTGGCCGCTCCTTTTCAGGGCATCAACAACCCTTGACTTCTGGATAGGGAGAGCCCGGGCTATTATCCTGACCTGCACGATGACCTTTGAGAGGTCGTATTCTGACATCCGCTCAACCTCCTCGCCGGAAAGGACAACATCACCCTCCCTGAAGATGCCAATCTGCTTCGCAACAGCCATCGCAGTCAAGGCGTGGTCGCCTGTAATGACCATGACCTTAATGCCTGCTTCCCGGCACTGGGCAACAGCAGCACTGATTTCCTCCCTGGGAGGGTCAATCATTCCAGCCAAGCCGACAAAGACAAGGCTGCTCTCAGCAGACTCCATATCGTACTGCTTCAGCGGAGGGAGCTCCCTGTAGGCAAAGCCGAGAACCCTCAAGGCTTCCTTGGCGAATAACTCGTTCGTTTCAAGTATTCCTTCGCGCTCCTTCGCTGTCAGCTTCTGGACCTTCCCGTTAATAAGGGCCCGGTCGCAGTTCCTCAGCAGCAGGTCAGGAGCGCCCTTGACGTAGGCGAACGTTTCCCTCGCGCCTTTCAGCCTGTAAACAACAGACATCATCTTCCTTTCAGAATCAAAAGGCAGCTCCTGGATAAGGGAGTAGTCTTCATGAAGCTTTTCTTCAGACAAGCCACCCTTCCTTGCGAGGGCAATAAGGCTGCCTTCGGTAGGGTCGCCAACCACCTGCCACTGCCCGCCGGCATCGGAAAGCTTTGCGTTGTTGCACAAAAAGCCAATGCGCAAAAGCAGCTCAACATTTTTCTCGTTGAACGGCTTCCCGTCAACGTAAAAATTCCCAACAGGCTCATAGCCGCTGCCAGAAACGCTTATAACCTTGTTGTCAGCATAAAGCCTTGTAACAGTCATCTGGTTTTTCGTAATTGTGCCCGTCTTGTCAGAGCAGATTATCGTAACAGCGCCAAGGCTCTCGGCAGCCGGAAGCTTCTTGATAATCATGTTCCTGGCAGCTAAAGCTTTAGCGCCAAGAGCCAGGCTTATGGTAACGATAGCCGGAAGGGCGCTTGGCACAGTTGCCACAACGAGGCTGAGCGCGAAAACGAACATCTTAGCGACAGAAAGCTCGCCCTGCAGCAGCCCTCCAATGAACACGAAAAACACCAATGCCATGACGGCAACGCCAATCTGCCTTGCCATCTGCTCAAACTTTGCCTGCAATGGGGTCCGAACCTCTTCAGTTGCCTGGATTGAAGAGGCAATCTTTCCAAACTCAGTAGCCATACCGGTTGAAGTTACGACAGCCCTGCCCTTGCCGTAAGTGACAACAGTTCCCATGAATGCCATGTTCTCCTGGTCAGCAATAGGCGTGTCCAGGCTGAAAACAGTGGTTACCTTTGGCGAGGGAACTGACTCGCCAGTCAGGGCTGCCTCGTCAATCTGCAAGCTGACAGTCTCCAACACCCTGGAATCAGCAGGCACGATGTCGCCAGCCTCAAGCAGTATGACATCACCAGGAACGAGCTCCCTGGCAGCAATCCTCAGCTCCCTGCCATCCCTGACAACCCTTGCAGTAGGGGAAGACATCTTTTCCAATGCTTCAATCGCCCTCCCAGCCCGGAATTCCTGGACAAATCCCAGAATTGCAGACAAGAGGATTATGGCTGACATGGCTGCCGCCTCAAGGAACTCCCTAAGGAACAGCGAAGTGCCTGTTGCGAATACAAGCAGGAGGATAAGGAAGTTCCTGAACTGGTTCAGGAATATGACAACCGGCTGGGCACGCTTCTCCTTTGGCAGCTCGTTAAAGCCGTGCTTTGACAGCCGCACAGCAACTTCGCTCTCAGACAGCCCAATCCTTGAAGATGCAAGAAGCGACAGCGCCTTTTCAGCCGAAACATCATGGAACGTTACCAACAGAGCACCACTTCAACTAAAACTCCTGAACCACAATATATAAATATTTTGAGCCGCAACCATGAAGAAACATGACGGTAAGCATCAGGACAGCAGCCGCAGAAACCCTATTCTGGACGCACTTTGCCCTAGTTACGGTGTGGTTCGGGCTTTTCCTCGTGCCAACAAGCCTTTGGAGCGGAAAGGTCAGCTTCCACTTCTGGTTCATAGCAATCGCCACAGCACTGCAGTTCCTATGGGGATTCCTGCTGATGCCAATAACCAAGAAGTACAGGATGGCATGCCCCCTCACAACACTAATGCAGCTGCTGCGCGGCTATCCTGTAGCTGATGCGAGGAACAACAACCACTCCTGCATCAAGGAATTCTCCGAAAGGATCGGGAAGCCGGTGCCCAAGAAGGCGGTAACCATATCGACGTTTGTTTCATTAGGGGTTGTTACGGTTCAGTATTTTTTCTTCAGATAAAAATAGTCATTAATGCACAGGTTTAAATATTCAGCACTGCAGCGTATACCTCGCTGCGATGACAAAAACAGTTCTAATAACAGGTGCTGGAAAAGGCCTTGGAAGAGCGCTTGCACTTGAGTTTGCCAGGAAAGGATACATGCTTGTCCTTGTTTCAAAGACACCTGCCGATTTGAAAATAACTGCGGCAATTGCAAGAAAAAGCGGCGCGCACGCAGACTACTACATAGTTGATGTCACTAGACTCGGCGAAGTGGAAAGACTTAAAAAAACACTGAATAAGAAGAAGCAAATGGTAGACATTCTGGTGAATAACGCAGGAATAGGATTCTTTGGCGAGATTAAAAACACAGACATCAGCAAGATAAGCAGCATGATGAGCGTCAATTACATGGGAAGCGTTTACTTCACCAAAACATTTTTGGACAATCTTATAAACAGAAAGGGCACAGTGGCTTTCATAAACACGGTTGCCGGAAAAATACTGGTTCCGAAGTTTGGAGCATACTGCCCAAGCAAGGCAGCGCTTGACTTCTTTGGCAGGGCACTGGCCAAGGAACTAAAAGGAAAAGTGAAAGTTGTCAATATCTACCCAGGGCCGCTCAAGACAGCATTCTGGAAAGACAAGTCATTCAATAAGCTTAGAAGACGGTTTCTCTTCAACGAACCCTCGGCAGTATCCGAAACAATTGTCAATGGAATCCTTGGAGGAAAAAGCAGCATAGTTGTCCCAGGCTGGCTGAACCTGCTGCTGCTGGCCAACAAGGCGTCAAGCGACATTGTCTACTGGCTTTTCAAAAAGATTTATAAGATATGAGCTATCTGAGAACGCGTATGAACTCCTGGTTTTTTCTGCTGATTAACTTCGCAATACTGGCTGTTGTTTATTATGCAGACAGGAAGAACATAAGGACACATATCGGGCTTGGTTTTACAGCCTTTGTTCTCATTTTTTTTGTCGAAATAATTCCCCTCATGCTAGGCTTTTGGGAGTACAACATTGGGCCAAAAATATGGAGATACGCACCCCACATCTTCCTACTTTATTTCCCGTTTCTGAGCTTCTCATACTTTTTTGCAAATAAGTTCTTCAAGCTAGAAGGCAAGCCTGCCCGGAGATAAAAAATGACACTTGAAAACCTCTGGTATCCGATGATGGGAATAATATTCCTCGCATTTATTGGCGTTCTATTCTACAGCAAGGACAGGAAATACATCTTTTATTTCATAACCGGCGGCATTACAGGCTTTTATCTTGACTTAGTTTCTGTAACGCAAGGGTATTATTCATACTATCCGTACTTTCCGCACATATTCGGCGTCCCATTGACAGTAACTATCTCCGAAGGCAGTTCCGTAGCTATAACTATATTCCTCTACAAAGAGATTATTA
Source organism: uncultured Methanosarcinales archaeon (assembly GCA_964491245.1). Classification (GTDB taxonomy): domain Archaea; phylum Nanobdellota; class Nanobdellia; order Woesearchaeales; family UBA10216; genus UBA10216. Next base: position 2,449 of record CAZBFZ010000041.1, on the reverse strand, counting down.
GCAAGGCGTTAACCAGATTGCTACGGAAATGATATCCTCAAACTGCACGTTCTGCGCAACCTTTTTAATAAAAAGGTTGATCAAAAAGAGCTAATGATACCAGAGAACTGTACATTTTGCGGCCTGTGCTGCACATTGGCTGTAAGATTAAGCGAGAAGGACATAAGGCGAATAGAAAAAGGCAGCAGCCGAAAACGCGAAGACTTCGCTGTTGCCGATGCCGACGGGAAGCCGATGCTGAAGCGCGAGAACGGCTGGTGCACTTTCTTCAAGCGCGAAGGCAAAATAGGGATTTGCACCATCTACGAACACAGGCCGGACAACTGCCGCGACTTCCCTGGCAAAAGGCTGTGCGACCTGGCGGAAAACCCGATTTATAGGCACATGAGCGACAACGAGGAGAATAAGCGAATAAGGCTGCTGCTCAAGAACGCGCCGACTTCCGAAACGGCAGCTGCCACGGTAAAAGAAGTGCAGGAGAAGGCGGCAGAGACATTCAAGGCGATTTCTGAAAAGTAGTTGTGCAGTAGTTGCAATACTTCTTCACAGGACATACCGGGCAGTGCGGCTTAATTGGCAGGCATGTCTGCTGGCCGTGCTTCACAAACACCTCATTGATGCCACGCCACTTGTCCTTTGGCAGCAGCTGCATTAATGCGGCTTCAGTTTTTCCAGGGGTTTTTGTCTTTACAAGCCCGATTCTGTTGCTGATTCTGTGGACATGAGTGTCAACTGCAATCGCAGGCTTATTGAAGGCGTAAATGAGGACGCAGGAAGCTGTTTTGCGGCCGACGCCAGGCAGTTTCAGCAGCTCTTCCATTTTATCAGGGACTTTGCCGCCGTATTTTTGGAGCAGCAGCCGCGATATTGCTTTTACTCTTCTGGCTTTCTGCCTGAACAGGCCGATGAATTTGATGGTGTTTTCTACATCAGATACGGCTGCAGCTGCTAAGCTTCGCATCGAAGGAAACCGCTTGAACAATGCAGCAGCTGCCCTGTAAGTTTGCGAGTCACGGTTCCTTGCCGAGAGGACAGTGAAGATAAGAACGAAGAAAGGGTCCTCGTTGCGGTGGAAGCTGCGGCCGTAGCGCTGCTTCAGCAGCGAAATCACCTTAATGGCTTCGGACTGCGAACTCATGCCTTAACGATGATTGCCCTTGGATTATAAAACTTGCCAATAATCACAGGTGCAAGCATAAGGATTAACCCTTCAACAAAAGCGGTTGCAACGACTGCCATTGCAATGCCTGCGAAGAAATCAGCTGTGAAAAGGTTCACAAGAAGATAGTCAGAAGGGAACTGCCACTGGCTGCTGCCAAAAAGAACCATGTGGAAGCCTGTAAAAGACGCGCCAAAGTTGAGTGACAGGAAGAAGAGAACCACTGAACTGGCAGCTGTCAATGCGCCTGACACAAAAAGAATCCTTCCCGCCAAAGCTATGGATTTCCTTAGGTTTCTGGCCCTGGCAAAGACCGCCAAAAAAGCTGCAACTGCTGCTAAGGCAAGAAAATACAAAAACAGGCGAAATAGGGCAACCTTGCGCTTCACATCCGCAAGGTGGGAAATCTCCTCTGCCCTGAAATAGGTGGAAAAGGCCATGGCAGCGGACTTGCCGATAACATAGCTTATGGCATCAGCAGCGATTGAGCCAGCAACATCCTGCGAGCCAATTGCAGGGTATGCACTTTCCCATGCTGAAGTTGAGCGCGCAAGGGAATTAAGGTAGCCTGGGCTTGACAGAACCACTGCAAAATTGGACAGGAAAACGGCAACCGCCAGGAGAACGGCAGCTGCACAGAAGAGACAACGCGCAACAATCCTGCCATTCATAACATGCAAAAAAGCGAGCTTATTAATAATCCTTTGGCAAACATTAAAAACACGAAGCAGCCAGGAAAACGCCATGTTCGCGCTGCTCAGCAGGACAGCTTACCGGCTGCATGAAATAGGCACAGCAGGATGGGGCACTATTGGCGAAGCAGAAGGGGGAAAGATCGCTTTTGTCGATGGAGGAAACTCCTCAGTAATCAAAACTCCTGCTGCAGAGCTGCAAAGGATAAGGACGGCAGTTGTCACAACCGAAAAAAACAGGCTCACAGGGGCAACCCAGAAGGAGGGCTACCTGCTTGCCAAGCTGCAGCCTGACAGCAGCGGGAAAATCCAGTGCAGGGCAGAGCTTACCGAATCCACGCTTGAGATAAGCAGCAATGAGCTAAGCAGCATCGGCCTTGAAAGCCCTGGGAACGGGGAAAGCACTGCTGCGCTGGCAAAATTCTGCGAGACAGCCAGAAGAATTGCAGAAATAAGGGCAGCCGTGAACGCTGCAATTCGGCAGAGAGGAGGATTCATTGTGCTTGACGGAACGCTTGAAGCGTTCAATGCAGTCGAGATGAAGGCCATGAAGGAGTTAATGGCGGCTGCAGCGGAGAATAATGTCATCCTCGGCGCA
>CAZBFZ010000040.1:0-6646 GCA_964491245.1 uncultured Methanosarcinales archaeon | reverse complement strand
TCCTGTATTATGTATGCCCTTACCTCTTCCTTTGCTTTCCTTCCTTTTATTTTCCGGTAAAATTCTTCTGCGCTTCTTGCGAGGAAGAAGCCCTTTCCTCCCCTAGCTCCATAAAACTTGATTATTACTGGTCCGTCTATGTCTTCGGGCTTTTTGTAAATCTTTGGCAGGGTCAAGCCAGCTCGTTTCAGCCATTCCCTCTGGAGCATCCTGTCTGCTTCCCATTTGAGTATGCCCTTATTGCCGAAGTAAGGCACCTTGAGCTTCTCGAGCTCTTCCATCCTGAAAGCTTCAAAGAACGTGCCGTGGGGGATGAGTATGGCGTTTTCCTCGAGCAGCGTCTTCTGTAATTTTATTATGTCCTTGAACTTGTCAACAAGGATTATCTCATCAGCTACCTTGTAGCTTTTGTACGGCTGCTCCCTGCCCTTCTCACAAATCGCTATTGTTGAGAATCCTTCCTGCTTTGCGCCGTGAAGTATCTGCAGTGCCGAGTGGCTGCCTATCGTCGCAATCTTATATTTACTGTTAGAATTCGCTTTATTGCCTGTTTTTGGAAGCCCCATATAAGCAGTATCTGACAACTATTATATAAGTTTAACTGTGCAGCAGCCGTCTCATTTTAGCTTAAGTTCCTTTTCCCAGTGGCTGCATACCTTCTCGGTCTTCTCTGCTGCTATTCCGGTGTACATCTCAGGCTGCTGGAGCAGCTGCATTTGCGATTTTGTCAGCTTTTTAATGTATGGCTGCGCAACAGCATCGTTAAAAAGGACTTCTTGGAAAGTCTTTTGCTGCTGCTGTGATAAAAGCGTTAACTTGCGTACATACTCGTGCGCGTCAGGGTGCCCGGCAGCGGCCAGAAGGATGTAGGCTGGTTCGGCAGCAATCATACCTTTTCCTATTTCGAAGTTTTTCATTAAGCTTTCCCTGACAACCACGAGCTTTTCCATTGCCGAGTTCAGCCTTTTCGCCGCAACAAACGCGGCAGCAACGATTTCAGGCAAAAAGCGGGAAGATGCCGAGTTTGTCAAATCTCGCTGGTGCTCTGATATCTGGTCAGCATAAACAGTCAGCATCCTTGGCATGAATTCCTTCCACAGCGACTTGACGTTTTCAAAGTTGATTGGGTTGCGCTTGTGTGGCATCGTGCTTGAGCCAACCTGCTCTGTTCCAAACGCTTCCGCGACCTCGCCAATCTCGCTGCGCTGCAGGTGCCTCATGTCATCTGCCATGTTTGCCATCACGCCAAAAGCCGAGACAACGGCGTGCATCAGGTCGGCGGCGTACTCAGGCTCAACTATCTGCGTTGAGTGCGTTCCTGCTTTCAATCCCAGCTTCTTCAGCACTGCCATTTCAAGCTCTTCCGGCTCTTTCAGCAGGAGCGAAGATGCGTTATAAGCTCCCACTGCCCCTGCGAACTTCCCTCTCATGTTTTCAGCAGCAGCGGCAGCAACTGCTATTCTCCCTCCCAATCTGGAGACATAAGAAGCAATGGTGAATCCGAAAGTTATTGGCTCGGCATGCTGGCCGTGGGTCCTGCCAATCTGGAGGGTGTTTTTCTCCCTTCTGGCAATCTTGATGAGTGTTTTCTCCAGTTGCAGCAGCTGCGGAACAAGGGCATTTAGTGTGGCATCTTTTAGTCTTAGAGCCTCTGCAGTTGAAATTATGTCGTTTGAAGTGGCTGTGAAGTGCACGTACGGCTTTGCCTCTGCGCTTACCTTGTTTCGGATGCAGTTCACCAATGCGCGTATGTTGTGCTTTATCCTCTTTTCTTCCTCGTATGCTTCAGCAGCGGTTACCTTCTTCGCTGCTTCTTCCACTTCAGCTGCAACTTTCCTGCTGCAGATTTTCTTATCAGCCAATGCTTTTGCCAAGGCCGCTTCAACAGCCAATTGGTATCTTATTGCCGCTGTTTCGGAGAGGTAGGGCTGCAGCTTTTCAAAAATTTCCTTGTCGCCGCCATAGTAGCGGTAGTCAAGCGGGCTTATTGCGTCAAACGTGTCCATTTTCATTCCTTCAGATATCCCTTGTTTATCAGGTTTTTCCTTATCCTGTCAAGCGGATTGCCGGGCTGCACCTTGAGCGATTGCCCTGTTACGAGCTCGTAAGCTTCAATGTATCTCCTGGCTGCCTCCACCCTTATTTCGTCAGGTATTTCCGGAACCGCTCCTTCACCGACAAAGCCCCTGTCCGCTAGCCATTTCCTAACATACTCTTTATCTATCTTGCGCTGCTCCCTGCCCTTGCTGAACAGTTCATCGTAAGTGTCGGCAAACCAGAAGCGGCTGCTGTCTGGAGTGTGCACCTCATCAATCAGTGTTACCTTGCCGTTCTCGTCATAGCCGAACTCGTATTTGGTATCAACGAGTATGATGCCTTGCTTCGCAGCTACTTTCTGGCCCAGCTCAAACAGCTTCATGCTTATCTCTGCAATCCCGTCAAACTCGGCTGCGGTAAGAAGGCCTCGATTTATTACCTCCATCCTTGATACTGACTCGTCGTGCTGCCCTTTCTCTGCCTTTGTTGAAGGCGTGAGCAGCGGCTGCGGCAGTTTTTGGTCTTTCCTTAATCCGTCAGGCAGCTTGTGCCCGCAGAACTCCCCCACACCTCTCTCGTAGCTGTACCACATTGAAGTTGTAGTAACCCCTGTAATGTATCCTCTGACCACAAACTCCACCATTATTGGCTTGCAGTTCCTTGCGACTGTCACGTTCTGGTCGGGTATGTCAATTACTGCGTTTGGCACGATTTGCCTTGTCTTTTCAAACCAGAACTGGCTCATCTGGTTTAGCACCTGCCCTTTGAAAGGCAGCGTTGTCAGCACGACATCAAAGGCCGATATCCTGTCTGTCGTTATCATTATCCTCTTGTCAGAGAGGATGTAGTTGTCACGCACTTTCCCAACGTATTTTTCTCCGCTGCCAAAGTCAAAGTCCGTCTTCTCAAGCGTGTTTTTCAGCTGCTGCCGTAGGACAATCTCGCTAATCATGTTGGTTATCATCTTCCTCTTGCCTCTTTGTCTGCTTCTTCCACTTTCCTTCTCATGTCCCACCTGTACTCTGCCAGCTTGTCGTTCATTCTCATTATTTCGGCAGCAGCCACAGCCGCGTTCTCCCCCCTGTTAAGCCCAACCCATACCCCTTTTTTTGTCAGCTGCAGCAGCTTTGCAGCATCGGCGGCCGTTTCTTTCTCTGTTGTGGGGCAGTAAATTGTCAAGCCATGGTCTGCAGCAGCTTCCTTTTCGTTTATGTCAACAAACACAATATTTATTGCATCACCTTCCAATTTATCGCTACAGCCGTAAGGGATCCCAAACGTCTTTAAAGTTTCTGCCGCTTTGTCAGCAGCTTTGGCGTTTTTGTTATTCATAGCTGTCATGTTGACTTTTTTTGCAGTATTCCTCACCACCTTTACCGCCGCTGCCGCTGCTTCCTCCGAATTATTAACCCCTGTAGTCAGGACCGGTATCCCTGGAGGCATTTGGATTATGGACAGCAGGGCATCCAGCCCTTCGAAAGCTCCTGCCAGAGGCACTCCTATCACTGGCGTGGCTGTTTTTGCAGCCACAACACCTGGCAGCGCTGCTGCAAGTCCTGCAGCGGCTATTATCACGTCATATTCTTTTTCCTGGAGCATTTTGTCAAGCATTTCCGGCGTCCTATGCGCAGAGCACACCCTCATCTCGTATTGTGCCTTGTTTTTTTCCAGCACTGCCGCAGCTTTTTTCATTATGTCAATGTCTGACTTGCCGGCTGCTATTATTAAGACAGTCATTCACACCAGCTCCGTCGCAGCGTATTCTACCGTGTTCCTGAATATCCTCATGCCGTCCCCTTCCTCCGGCAACTTTTCCCTTGTCCATCTGGGGTGTGTGTATTTTGTCACGAACTTCTCAGGGTGTGGCATCATTCCGAACACGTTGCCTTCCTTGTTCGTTATCCCTGCTATGTTTAGCATTGAGCCGTTAGGATTTTTTGGATACTCCATTGTTTCGTTTCCTTTTTCATCGCAGTATTCCAGCTTTATCAGCTTATCCTTCTGCAGCCGTCTCATTACTTCCGCATTTGCAACGAATTTTCCCTCTCCGTGGTTGACCGGCAGGTAAATCCTTCTTATTCCCTGCGTGAAGATTGAGTCATTCTCAGCTTTCATGTGAACCCATCTGTCCTCGAACTTTCCTGAGTCGTTGTTTGTGAGCGTTGCGTCCTGCACATACAGCCCGTTGAGCGCAGGCAGCAGCCCCATCTTTATTATGACTTGGAACCCGTTGCATATTCCAATGACGAGCTTTCCCGAATTAATGAAGTCCTCAAGCTGCTGCCTTAGCTTTAGCGTAAGCTGGCTTGCAAGAACCTTTCCGCTTCCGAGGTCGTCTCCGTAGCTGAACCCTCCAGGTATTGCGAGTATGTGATAGTCGTCAATCTTCTTTTTTCCAATTATGAGCTCGTTTATGTGCGCCTGTTCTGCGGCAGCGCCTGCAAGCTCGAAGGCCCTTGCCGTCTCGTTGTTGCAGTTTGTTCCCGCTGCCCTGATAACCAATGTACGCACTTGTTTCATCGTGAATCGTCGTTTCCGTTTTTCCGGGGGCGCTTTCGCGAGCCAGCAGGCTCGGAAAAGGGTCCTGTGCAGTTTGTTCCCGCTGCCCTGATGATGAGCGCTTTTGGCTTTGCTTTTACCATTTCAGTGTTCCCTGCCAGGCGTCCTTCAGTTCTTTTATGTTCGTATCGATTATTTTTCCTGCGCTGCCTCTCACAACAAGCCGCTTTCCTCTTGTCTTTCCGATCATGCCGTAGCTGCAGCCGTGTTTTTTCATGGCGCCTTCAAACATTGCTTCTTTCCCTTTCTCTACTTCGGCAACAAATCTTGTCTGGGATTCTGAAAACAGTGCCACGGCATCATTGATGGCATCGCTGTTGTGGGGAACGTTCCGCAGCTCAACCTCGGCCCCGATTCCTCCTGCGAAGCACATTTCAGCTAGGGCTACAGCCAGGCCTCCTTCGCTCATGTCGTGGCATGCCGTGACGGTTTTTTCCTTTATGGCTTCTTCCACTGCGGCGAATACAGCTCTGCTTTTCGCAGTATCAATAACTGGCACATTCCCTTCTTCCATGCTGCTGCCAATAAGCTCGCTGTAGTGGCTGCCGCCCATTTCATCCTTTGTCTCTCCGATAACATAGATGCTGCCGCCTTCCTTTTTGATGTCCATTGTGACTATGTAGTCTACGTCGTCTATTACGGCGACTGCCGATATTAGTAGAGTGTCCAGTATAGGTATCCTTTTATTTCCAATTATCACTTCGTTGTGCAGGCTGTCCTTGCCTGAAATAAATGGTGTTCCGTATGCTGTTGCAATGTCCCTGCACGCCTTGGCAGCCATTACCAATGTGCCCAGCCTTTCTGGCTCGTCGGTGTTTGCCCAGCAGAAGTTGTCCAGTATTGCTGTCCTGCCAAGGCTGCCTCCTGTTGCAACAATGTTCCTTAGCGCTTCGTCTATTGCGGCAGCCGCCATCCAGTACGGGCTTATCATGCCATAGCGGGGATTTATTCCATTAGCAACAGCAACTGCCTTCCTGCTGCCAACCACAGGCCTGACAACCGAGGCGTCGCTTGGCCCGTCGTTCTCAGCTCCGGTGAGCGGCTTCACGACCGTGTTTGCCTGCACTTCGTGGTCGTACTGCCTGATTACCCATTCCTTGCTTGCTATCGTTGGCATTGCCAGCAGTTTTTTGAGGATTTCATTGTAGTCGCGGCTGCCTGCTTTTTTCTGTTCAGTTTTTGATAAACCTTTTTCGGCAAAAAGGTTTCGCCGCAGCTGCAGGCTTTTGCGTTCATGATATACGGCCCTCTTTTTTTGTCTTGGTAATCCGTTGTGGAGAAAGTCCATTCCGAGCTCGGCAACTGTTTTTCCGTTGTGCTTTACCACAAGCTTTTTTGTTGCGGTAAACCTTCCAATTATGGCCATTCCTGTCTCTTCCTTTTCGCATATCTCCTTGAGCTTTTGCAGATTTTTCTCCGGAACAGCGAGCACCATCCTTTCCTGCGATTCTGAAAGCCAGATTTCCCACGGCTCCATGCCCTTGTGCTTCAATTGCACATTAGCCAGCTCTACCTCTGCTCCCAGTTCCTTTCCCATTTCGCCAACTGCTGAGCTGAAGCCCCCAGCTCCACAATCCGTAATGGCATTGTACAGCTTCCTGTCCCTTGCTTCAAGTATCGCGTCAAGCATCTTTTTCTCTTCTATCGCGTTGCCTATCTGGACCACGCTTGTTGCCGCGCCTTCACTTAACTCTGTTGACGAGAAGGTTGCGCCGTGCAGCCCGTCCTTGCCTGTTTTTCCCCCGATAACAGCAATCAGGTCGCCAGCCGCAGGCTTTTTTTGCGCTGCCCAACTCGGCATTATTCCGGCTGTTCCGCAGTACACAAGCGGCGCCAGGTAGCTGTTATGGAACGTTATTGAGCCGTTTATTGTGGGTATTCCCATCCTGTTGCCATAGTCCCTCACCCCGGCTACAACTCCTTTGAATGTTCTCTTCGGGTGCAATACGCTTCTCGGCAGCTTTTCCTTGTAGTCCGGCATTGCGAAGCAGAAGGCGTCAGTGCTGAATATCGGCTTTGCGCCCAGCCCGGCTCCAAGCACGTCCCTTAT
>CAZBFZ010000039.1:0-6768 GCA_964491245.1 uncultured Methanosarcinales archaeon | reverse complement strand
AAAAACATCTATGACTAGATTTGTATCAAGGCAGTACATCAGAACCTTACCGTCCTAAGCTTGAACTTTTTTCTGTCTTCATATATCATCTTCTCCATCTTGTCAAGCTCTTCCTTACCGCCAGGCCACTTTCCCCAAAGGTCAAGCAGGGATTTCTTTTGCAAGGGGAATGACCTGTTAACTACCTCTGAAAAAGATTCACCCTCATTCTTTGCAGTCTTCAATTTGTTATAAGCCTCGTCCGAAAGCGAAATAACCCTTGTCATATCTATGCATGTATGCATGCATGTATATAAGCTTTTCGGTTTTGTGCGGGTTTGCTTTTGCCGACCGCCTGAGAGGCAACTTTTATTAACAACGGAAACCGCAGTCATGTTATGCGCTTCATCACTACAACTGATGTTAAGCTGAAAAGGAGGAAGCCAACCAGCCACAAGGGCGACAACGGCAAAGTGCTTGTTGTTGCCGGCTCAATCGACTATGCTGGCGCTGCTTACCTTGCTGGCATGGCCGCTTTTAGGTCTGGGGTTGATGCTGTAGTTGTTGCTGCTCCAGAAAAGGTTGCCTGGGCTATCAATTGTTTGTCACCGGACTTCATCACAACGAAGTTTAAGGGTGATTTCTTTACTGCAGCTGCGATAAAAGAAATCGTGAAAATGAGCAGGAAGTTTGACGCAACTTTAATTGGCAACGGCATTGGGAAAAATGTCCAGACGCTCAAATTCGCTGCAGCAGTGTGCAGGGGAATAAAAGGCAGCAAAGTGATTGATGCCGATGCCATCTCCTCAGTCAGGATGCAGGACGTGCAAAACGCGATTTTCACGCCTCATCATGGGGAGTACGGCGTGCTGCTCAGGAATAGCCGCTGCAGCAATGATTTAAGGCAGGTGCAAAGGATTATCGGCAGCAACGTTCTTTTGGTCAAGGGCTACACTGCTGTTGCAAAGCAGCACCTTGACGCCATTATCTCGAAAAACAGAATAGCCTACAGCAGAACAGGCAATGCAGGAATGACCGTTGGCGGAACAGGAGATGTCCTTGCAGGGCTGGCAGCAGGCATCCTGGCGCAAGGGAAGGATTTGTTTAAAGCGGCTGCAGCTGCCGCTTATGTCAACGGAAAAGCAGGAGACATGCTGCTGCGAAAATACGGCTACGGCTTCACGGCAAGCGACCTGGTTGAAAAGCTGCCTGTTGTTCTGAAGCAGCTTTGGGGATTGAGATGACCATTCCAGTTCCCAAAGGTAAAACATTTATATATCAGTGTATCTTTTAGTATACTGATAGTAGGTTGCAGACTACCCTGCGCTTACCAAAAGAAAGGTGTTAATTTCGCATGGCAGAAGAGCTTAAACCCCTTGGGCTACTGAAGAAGTACAAGTTCGCCGATGAGAAAGGGGAAGGGCAGGAAAAGGCAGAGCTCGTCAGCGGGGTGACTGAGCCAACAGGCTACCCCAGCCCACAGTTCAGGTACAGGATTGTGGTTGAGGCAATCCAGGCTTACCTTGAGGCGACTTACTACTGGACGCTTGACGAGCTGGAAATGGGCTGGAGCTTCAACAAGTTCGACAAGATAACTGACATCCACGCAGCTTCTGAGCAGTCGGCATTCTTCGGCGTTTCAGAGCAAAGGCTGGGGCTGCAGCAGGACAAGGCAGCGCAATACCTGAGGGGCATAAGCGAGATGCTAAAGGCGCTGTTTCAGATAGTCAGGGAGCTCAGGGTGATTGACGAGCGCATGGGCTACTACAGGCACACATTCAACAGGAAGAGCGAAGAGGAGAGTGTTGGCTCTGACATCACGCTCAAGGGCGTTTGGGTTGACCAGGTTGAGGGAGGAACCAAGAACGCGGCATCGGTATATGGGCTTGCGCAAACTGTGGGCTTTTCTGTCCTGCCTGACCTTTTCTTCAGGATAAGGGCAAACGACGTAGGAGGGGATAAGGTTAAGCCGGAAGAGTATGATGCTTTTGTCAAGAGGGTGACTGAGGACGTTGACAAGAAGGTAAAGGGCATGGAAGGGTTCAACGAAAAGGTCAAGGAAGTCGTTACCAGAAAGCTGACGCAGTATTACATGTGGAAGCTAAGGACATTCAAGGAGCTTGACGCGAGGAGGAAGTTCACCATAAAGTACCTGAGGCAGCATTATGACACGATAAAGCTGTACATGGGCTGGATAAAGCCCTACCTGAGGAACATCCTGAAGCTGCAGATGGCTGAAAAGCTGATACAGGGAGAGAAGGCAAGGGAGCTCATAACAGCGTTTGAGGGCTCGCTCATCGAAGTTGAAGTCCTGTCGTACAAGCACCGCGAAGGAAGGAAATTTCACCCCTGCGTGCTCCTGAACATCTTCTTCAGGACAACTCCCTCAATGGTGTATGTGCAGGAAGGCTACCAGAGAGGGCCATCCCACACAGGCAAGTTTGACATGACACTTCGCGGATATGTGTGGAGCGACGAGCAGATACAAAATTACAAGCGCATGAGGGAAGAGGAAGACCTTCACATGCTCAGCATGATTAACGAGGACGTGAAAGCGTCAATGGACGCGCTTGGAAGCGAGCTCAAGCAGTACCTCAAGGAGGCAGGCGAGATGTTTCCTGAGGACGAGCAGAAGAAGGAAGAGCCAAAAACGTCAAACAACCCGCTTGAGCCGTTCCTTGGAGTGTTTGGCGGCCTCAAGGACATAGTGTCAGCGTTCGGAGGAGTGAAAGCTCCAGGCGCTCAGTCAAAGCAGAGCATCAAGAAGCAGCTGACCGGAGGCAAGTCAGACGTCCAGCTTGACATCCAAATTAGGGAAGCCAGGGACGAGCTGAAAAGGGCGATCTGGAATACGTACAAGAACTACAAAAAATTACATGGCATGCTGACATGGTAGCGCAGTTTTTGGATTGACCCTTTTTTTTTCGAAAAAGGGTCATGCTGCACGGCATGCTTACTTGGTAACAATGTTTTTATTCGGCACAGCGTAAACAGCAGCCATGGCAACTGTTGACGAGCTCAAAAAGCTCAGCCCTGATGAAAGGATTAAGCGGCTGAAAGAGCTTGAGGAGGAGCGCAAAAAAGAGATAGAAGAGGCAGAAGAGCTCATAAAAGAGACAGCCCAGGAACTGGCTGACGCAGAAGAAAAAAAGAAGATACCGATACCGCAGGCAAGGGCAACGGACCTGTCGTCAGCCTTGACCACAGCGGAGGAGAAACAGTTCGTTGCGACGCACCACTTGGTAACGGCAGAAGCACCAACGCAACCACCTCAGCAGCCACAACCGCAGCAGCAGAGAAGCCTCGAAGAAGTTGCCACAGAAGAAGCAAGTGTGCAGCCACAATCGCAACAAGCGCAACAGCAGATGCAGGGTTTCAGGAAGCCCGAATACGCAATCGGGACAGAACAACAAAGGTCAGCATTCGGAGAGTACCTTTCAAAGTCGCAGCAGGCAGTGACAGGAGGAACTCCTCCTGGCAGCAGCGAGCTCGAGAAGATTACGGAAATTTACAAGGACAGGGCAGTAACCGGAGCTGAGGCAGAAAATGCGCAGCAGAAATATTTTGGAACGCACCAGCAGGTGACAGGAGGATATGAGATGAGAAAGAGGGAGGAGGAGGATAGAAGGGAAAGAACAGAGTACAGAAGAAGAGGAGGGCCAGCTTAAATGATTTTCAACCAGGCATACTACACGGCAATGGACAGGGGATATTACATGCCCCTTCAGGAAGGACAGGGGCTGCCGGGAGAAAGCCCTGACGCAATCCCTGAAATCGGAGTCAGCCCGAAAGACATAGGCGTCTCGGCACATCCAGCGCAGGACCAGCTCCAGCAGGTTAAGGCAAGGATATTCCAGGGAGCAAGCAAGGTAGAGCTCGGCTTTTTTGGCAGGGGGAAAGGCTCTTTTCAGGGAGGGAACACAACCCCTGAAATGTACGGCAAGGAAGAAAGAATTGATATTCGCGAGCTTGCAAAGGTAAACAAGGTCAAGCTGACAACGCACGCAACCACAGGCGCAGGCAGCCTTGCTGGCATGGGGCAGCAGGGCTTTGACGAGCATGTTCGCGAACAAGCCCTGCACGAGATTGAAAGGGCTGTTGACTTCGCAGCAGACGTCACCAGGGGAGGGGCTGTGGTTATTCATGCGAACGAGTTTCCAAGGCCTATTAGGGACTACTACGGCAGGGAGGAAGACAAGTACAAGTTTGAAGCATATCCTGAAGAAGAGGCGAGGGCAGTGCGCCACCTGGTTGACAGGAGAAGCGGCCAGATGATTCCTGTCAGGAGGAATGAAATATTCTATGAGCCGGTGTACAAGGATTTTCCTGGAGACCCAACTGCGTGGGAAGGCCTTCGTGGCCAAAAAATTCCCAAAACCACGCGTGATACCAACCTCTTGTTTGACAGGGTGCCTGAAGTTGAATACGATGATAAAGGCGTTCCAAAATTCAAGACGCACAAGGTAGAATGGAAGGAGATAGAGCAAAGGGCTGAAGCTCTAAAGCAAACAGACCCCACAGCTTCTCCGGAAAAGCTGTTTTATCAGATACAGCTTGAGAACCAGATTGCGCAATCAAGAGGTGCGTCATTGTTCTACGGGCTGCGCTACAAGGAAATGGAAAAAGACAGGGATAGACTCAGGGAAGCCTTTGAGTTCTACCAAAAACTTGACGAAACGCTTCCCCCTGAAGAAAAATGGAAACTAAGGCAGCAGTATCCGTTTGGCCGGCCAGGCGCACCATTCGTGCCTCCTGAAGTGTTGAACCCTGTGAATTACCTGAAAGACGCGCTTGAGCAGGCCGAAAACCAGCTCAGGCAGGTCCACCAGTCCTCGGCCTCGGCAGACGTCCAGGCAGAGCAGACAAGGGAAACACTTCGCAATCTTGAGCCCATAAAAAACTACGCCCTCGGCAAAACCGCAGACACGGTCGCAAGGGCAGCAATTTACGCCTGGGACAAGGAAAAGCACCTCAGGCAGGACGTCACCAAGGGCGAGAAGATGGAAAAGCCGCTGTTCGTTGCGGTAGAGAATTATTTCCCTGAAGTTTACGGAGGCCACCCTGACGAGATTAAGGAAATCGTGACCACGGCGAGAAAGGCGATGGTTGACGAGATAATGAAAAACGGCGAAAAGTTCGGCGTCCACGATAAAGCCGAAGCCGAGAAGCTCGCGAAGGAGCACATCAAAGCGACGTGGGACACTGGGCACGCGTTCATCTGGAAGAAGTATTTCAAGGGCTCGGACGAGGAGTTCAAGAGCTGGTACCTTCAGAAGGCAAAGGAGTGGAAGGAGCAGGGCATCATGGGGCATGTGCACGTTTCAGACAACTTCGGCTGGGATGACGAGCACGTAATCCCAGGGCAGGGTATCGCACCCATCAAGGAGTTTGTCTCGCTCATACGTGACAAGGTTGACAAGGGAGAGATAGACCTTATAGTTGAGCCGGCGCACCAGGACTACCGGGCACTGCTTGGAGGATGGCGCCTGTTTGGAAGCTCAATCTACGGCACCGCCTTTGGAAGAAGGGACAGCTGGGTCGACCTGGAAAGAAGCTACTTCGGCAGAACCGCTCCACCATACTTCCTGTACGGCGAGACAGCGCCAGACCCTGAAAGCTGGACGCTCTGGAGCGGGCAAAGGCTGGAGTAAATTGCAAGCTTTATTTCACGAACTCAACGTTGTCTAAGCCCCTCACAGGCTCTGCTTCTTTGTTATGCCTGGGAGAAACAGCACATCTCCCGGCTTAATGTTTTGCTGCTTAACAACTTCTTCAGGGAGAATTATCCCAAGTGACTTTCCCCTTTTGACTACCGTTACCTCAATCGCCATAGCAGCTACACCTTCTCAAGAACCCTTAATGCCTTCTCCCCCAGCGCAAGCAGGAACGGCGCCAGCTTCGGTCCCCTTTCCTTGTTTAGCAGCACCATGTAGGCCGCCTTGAAGAACTCCGGTGGCTGAAGCCCGGCTTCTTTAGCGATGCTGTAGCATTCGTTGTACAATTCCTTTTCATCCCACTTTTTCCCTTTAAGCTTCTCTGCAAGAATTTTCAGCGCTTTTATCTGCGGCTGCGACAATTTTGATTTTATTTCCGGATTCACTTCCTGCTGTAGCACGTACTTTGACTCCTCGGGAGCGTACAATGTGATCCAAGCCCTCGCCTCCTCGATGCGCTGCATAATCTGCCTGCGCTCATCTTTGCGATACTGCCCTGTCTTTTCCAGGCTGGCAATTATGTCTTTCTCATCGCTGAAAACCTGCGCAACCATCGCGGCATGGCTGAAGCTCAGGCTTAATGGAACGTCCAGCTCTTTTTTATTGCTGCTGCCTGAAATCTCGTAAAGCCTCTTTATGTGAGCCCGTTCCTTCTCGTTTTCAACAACTGCCTTGTCAAAGTAAATCGCAGCAGCCTTGTCGTATTCGTCATACAGCATCGGTAATTCTTTCCACGAAAAGCTCCTCTCAGTCATCAGCCTTTTATTATAAAAAAACCTCAGCAGCTGCGGGCTGGCAACCTCAAGCCACTGCCTCGGGTAAACAACGTTGCCAAGCGAGGCAGACATCTTCACGCCCTCAATCGTGAGGTGCTCGTAAAAGAACGTCTCGGGGCTTGGGAAATCCAGGACTTTCTCGCAAATTTCCGCATTAATCCAGAATGCTGAGCCTGGAACCTGGTACTCCTTTCCAGCTCCCTCGCAGCTCACTTTCCAGCGGGCCCACTGCGCAGCCCACTCACTCTTGTAGGCGAGCTTTCCAACGTCCTTTTGCGGGTCGTTCTCGCCCTTGTGGC
>CAZBFZ010000038.1:0-6784 GCA_964491245.1 uncultured Methanosarcinales archaeon | reverse complement strand
CTCTTGTAGGCGAGCTTTCCAACGTCCTTTTGCGGGTCGTTCTCGCCCTTGTGGCCGCAGCCCTTCGCAATCGTTGTTTCAAAAAGGTAATCCTTGCAGGCATAAGACACGACGCCTGTTTTTTCATCAACTTCAGTAATCCTTGTCGTGATTATCTTGCCGCAGCCGCTGCACAATGCGCTCCAAGGCATCCAGTCCTTCTTCAGCGGATTGGTGCGGTGCCTATTCTGGATTTCAATCACGGCCTTCGCATTTTCGATAAGCTTTTTGATGTACGGCCTGAAATTCCCCCTGGCATACTCGTCCTTCATAGAATAAATGTCCATGTCCTCGAAAACGAACTCCCTTACCACCTTCAGGTATTCCTCAAGGTGGTGCTTCGCATACGACTCGTGGCAGCCTTCGTTGTCAGGAATCATGCTGACCGGGGAGCCGAGGTACTTGTCAAACTCTGCGGGAACGCCTTTTGGTATCTTCCTCAAAGGGTCAAGGTCGTCAGAAATCCAAATCAGCCTTGACTTCCCGCCAGCATCAAGCAGGGCGCGATGCACAGAAGCGTTGCGTATAGTATCGCTTAGCCTTCCGATATGAAGCACTCCCGACAGCGATGCTGCTGTCTTGACAACAAACTCCTTCGGCTTTTCAAATTTCCTGTCAAGGTAGCGGTACTTCTCCCTGCTGATAATCCTCTGGGCAAGCTGGTCAGCCCAGAACAGGTCGAACTCTTCTTTTTCGCTCTGCTTCGCATTAACTTTTTCGCTGCTACTGCCGCGGTTATCTTTACTTTGCTGTTTCATATTTCCAATGTTGCTGCTGATGTTTGTTATATAAAGATTTCCACAAAAGAAAAAAATAAGCGGGCCCGGCGCGATTTGAACGCGCGACCTGATGGTCACTATCCAGCACCTGGCTAGGTTAAGAGCTTCGGAACATTGATTTTTTTATCAGCGAC
Source organism: uncultured Methanosarcinales archaeon (assembly GCA_964491245.1). Lineage (GTDB taxonomy): Archaea > Nanobdellota > Nanobdellia > Woesearchaeales > UBA10216 > UBA10216. The sequence goes on along the minus strand of CAZBFZ010000038.1, from coordinate 5,832 downwards.
ATCCGCTCTGCCAGGCTAAGCTACGGGCCCGTTAAATAACAGCGACAAGAATTCGTTTAAAAAGATTGCTGTCAAAAGAAACACGGCGTGGCCGGGAACTCCACCCTCCATGGATGGGCTTTGAACCCGGATGACCGTGGTCAGTTAAGCGAGAACCAGCTTCGCATTTCCCAAATCGTTAAACACGATTTGGGCTTTTCTTTTTATTTCGTTTCGGCTATAGCAGCATCAACAATTTTCCTATACTCATTGTGCAGCTGCTTCAGCCTTAGGTCGTCTCGGGATTCAATCACGATGCACACCTCAGGAAGGTTGTTGCTTTTCCTGAGCATCACCCATTCGAGGTCGTTGAGGAAGAACTTTATGCCGTCTCTTGTTAACGTTGCGTTGGGATGTTTTTTCTTCGCGGCTGCAACTAATTTCGCTATTACTTTTTCTTTCAGTTCGTGAGTGCCGCAGCCAACGTACTCCTTAATCATTGGTGCAAATCTGACTTCATCTGCCAACTGTGATAATTTCTCGCTGCCGTTGCTGAGGATTTCTGCCATTTTCAAACCGGTCAGGAAGCCATCGCTGAAGGGGTACTGCTCAAACCACATGTGGCTGCTCATCTCGCCTCCGTAAACTGCGCTGCTGTCATGAACCGCCTTTCCTATGAAGCTGTGGCCAACGTCGCTCCACACAAGCTTCCCTCCAAGTGATTCGGCAAGCGGCTTCAATTCGCTGTTGCAGTCAACTGTTATAACAGCGTTCCTTTTTCCCTGTGGCTGCTGCGGGAGAATCTTTTTAATAAAAATCGCTGAGCTTATGCTGCCGTTAAGTTCCCTCCCTTTATCGTCAACTATCACCGAGCGGTCGCAGTCGCCGTCAAGGGCAACGCCAAAATCCGCGCCTTTCGCAGTAATTACACTGCCTAGCTCCTTCAGGTTCTCGCCTTTCGGCTCAGGCCTCTGCTTGTTAAAATCAGGCATAGGGATTGCATGGACCGGTATCACATCAAGCCCGAGCTCCTCGTACAGCCTCGGGATGATTACTGCTCCCGATGCGTAAAGGCACTCCACAGCAACCGTGATTTTCTTTTTAGGATTGAGTTTTAGTATGCTTCGTAAGAAGTCGCGGTAAGGGCTGTAACCATCTGACTTTTTAACGCTGCCGTTGCCGCTAATGAACTGCTGCTGCTCATAAATCCTCTTCATTTCCTCGTACTGGTGCAGGAACGACAAGCCGTTGGGCTCAACAAACTTGAAGCCCGTGTACTCAGCAGGATTATGGCTGGCAGTAATCATTGCGCCGAACTGCTTAAGGTTGAAAGCGTTGAAGAAAAGCACAGGGCTCGGGCACTCACCAATATCTGTCACGTGGCAGCCAACCGAAACAAGCCCTTTGATGAACGCAGGCGCAATCTTCCTTGAAGAGTAGCGGATGTCTCTTCCGACAACGACCGGCTTTCCCTTAATTATCGTGCCAAAGGCCCTGCCTATCCTTTCGGCTGTCTCGCCGTTCAGCTCCGCATCAACCAAGCCGCGAATGTCGTATGCGTGGAAAAAGCTCGTGTCCATCATGCCTGCCTTCATGCCAGCCAGAAAAATAACTTACGCTATATCCTTCCATTCCTTTATCGCTTTCTCGTAAAGCTCAAGCGTGCCCGTGTTGTACCACTGGCCTGAGAACGGGTAGCCGAAAAGCTTCCCTTCAGATGCCAGCTTCGGGAAGACGTCCTTCTCAAGCATTGAAAACCCGTTGCCAATGTAGTTGAGCACTTCAGGCTCCATCATGTAAAGCCCCGAGTTAATCAGGTTGGAAGGCGCCTCATCCTTCTTCGGCTTCTCGACAAACTCAAGAATCCTGCCTCCCTGCATCTTCGCAACGCCGTAAGCGCTCGGGTTGTCAACTGTCGTGAGCGCTATAGTGACCAGGGCCTTGTTTTCCTTGTGGAAAAGGTACATGTCATGCAGGTCGATGTCCTTAAGCTCATCCGAGTTTTCCGTCACAAACGTGCCTGTGATGAAAGGCTTTGCCAGCCTGAGCGGGCCTGCCGTCCCAAGCGGCTTGGCCTCCTCAACGTAGCTGACGTTAACGCCAAACCTCTTGCCGTCTCCAATGGCGTGCTTTATCTTGTCGCCCTTGTAGCCGATAGAGATTACAATGTTCTTTATCCCATGGCGCTTGAAAAGGTCAAACTGGTGCTCCAGCAAGGTGCGGTCATGGACTAAAACAAGGGGCTTTGGAATCTCAAAAGTTATAGGCTGCAGCCTGGTTCCGATTCCGCCTGCAAGTATAATGGCGACTTTGGGCATGTCCGCATTGCCAAGCGCCTGCATGAGAAGAAGCTCTATTGCGTGGCTCCTGTTCTTTATCTTGTGCCCGTCAACCCTTCGGTCAACATCGCTGAGTATGTTAGCATCAAGCGTAAGCGTTACCCTTTCCTTCATTGCAGAAGCCCCATCACCGTTTCACTTTGCACTGGCTAATTCTGTATTTAAACATTTCGATTTGTGTGAACAGGTAATATAAGCGAAAAGTTTATATATGAGTATCACATGGCGTATGATATTATCATACGAGAGGTGATACGCGTGGAGGAGCAGGACGACTTTTACGAGTCATTCGAGAACTACCTCGATGACGACGAGATAAGCCCGTGGGAAGAAGGGTTCATGAGGGGCTTCACTGCGAACATTGAGGATGAGTAAAGCAGCTGAATTGGAAAAATCAATCAATTCTTCCTTTCAAATGAGTTATAGAGCCATCAACTATTTCATCTATTTTTTGAGTCCCAATCATTGCGGCTGCTGGGGCAAGCTTCAGCATAGGCCGCCGCTGCTGCCATATCCCTTCAGTATAGGACATTGATGAATTACCTGCAAAGCTGAAATTTCTTTTTTGAGCCGCAACTTTTTTATACGCCTCTTGCGTGAGCCATTGCATGGCGGACGAGTTCTCCCCTGAAGGGGCAGTCAAGCTACTCGGCTTTCAGGGCATTAACGGCCCTGTAATAAGCGACATCAAGCTCATAGTCGGAAAGAAGCTGAAAAGGTTTTCGGAGCTCTGCACCGGTTTTGAGCAGCTCGTCCTGCACCTGAAAAAAGTGCATGCCCAAGTCCATTCGGAAAAGTATGAGCTCCACGCCTCGCTGAAGGACAAGGGAAAGCTTTACACAACCACAGTCGCGCACAAGGATCTGCTCCTCGCCGTTGAGGCAGCACTGGAGAAGCTTGAGAGCGAAGCAAGCAAGGCGATAACATTGTAAATATCTTTAAATAGGATGCCTAGTTCTTCCCGAAGCTATGGTGCTTGACAACCTGGGTGAATCGCTGAGGAACGCGCTGCAGAAGGTAGCGAGGAGCATGTTTGTAGATGATGCTGCAGTCAATGAGCTAGTCAAGGAACTGCAGCGGGCTCTTCTCCAGGCAGACGTCAATGTCAAGCTCGTATTCGGCCTAAGTCAGCGTATCAAGGAGAGGGTCCTGAAGGAGGAAATCCCTGGAGGGCTGACTAAAAGGGATTACCTTGTAAAGGTTGTTTACGAGGAGCTGGTGAGGTTCCTGGGAGGGGAAGAGGGGCAGATTGAAGCCACATCAATCCCTACTGTAATAATGCTCTCGGGGCTTTTCGGCTCTGGGAAAACCACAACTGCAGCCAAGCTGGCAAGGTACTTCTCCAAGAGGGGCATGAAAGTCGCCATGGTGCAGCTTGACGTTTACAGGCCTGCGGCATTCGACCAGCTCCAGCAGCTCGGCAAGCAGATTGGAGTTCCAGTATTTGGCAGCAAAAGCGAGAAAGACCCCATTAAAATCTTCGGCAGCTGCCAAAGCGAGCTGAGGAAGTTTGACGTTGTGATTGTCGACACCGCAGGAAGGGATGCGCTCTCTGCAGATTTGATTGCAGAGCTGAAAGACGTTGCTGCAGCTGTCCAGCCGAGCGAAAACCTGCTCGTCATAAGCGCAGACATCGGCCAGGCAGCTGAAAGGCAGGCAACAGCATTCCATGACGCGTGCAAAATCACCGGAGTCATAATAACGAAGCTTGAGGGCACTGCAAAAGGGGGAGGGGCACTGAGCGCATGCGCTGTCTCAGGAGCGCCTGTGAAGTTTGTCGGCCTTGGCGAGAAGATTGAGGACCTTGAGAAGTTCAACCCGAAAGGCTTTGTCGGAAGATTGCTGGGCATGGGCGACATCGAAGCGCTCCTCGAGAAGGCGAAAGAGGCCGTGACAGAAGAGGAGGCAAAGGACATAAGCGAAAAATTCCTCAAGGGCGAGTTCACGCTGCTTGACCTTTACGAGCAGATGCAGGCAATCAAGAAGATGGGGCCCATTGCAAAAGTCATGGAGATGGTCCCGGGCTTTGGCCAGCTCAAGCTGCCAAAAGACGTCCTTGACGTTCAGGAGGCAAACCTCAAAAAGTGGAAATTCGCAATGGACAGCATGACCAAAAAAGAGCTCGAGGACCCTGAAATCATGACCTCAGACAGGATAGACAGGATTGCCAAAGGCGCAGGAATAAGCAATACCGAAGTAAAAGACCTGCTTAAACAGTACAGGCAGAGCAAGAAGGTCGTCAAGATGTTCAAGGGAGCAAACCCCAAGAAGATGCAGCAGATGCTCAGCAAGATTGGCGGGATGAAAGGGCTGGAAGGGTTCAAGGCGTGATGAAAACACAACTATAGGAGAGGAGCTAACCCCTTGGACAAGTGAAAGGAAGCTACTCCAAAATCTTCTGAGTTAGCTCAATGAACTCCACCGTCTCCTTTTCCAGATTCTTTACCCTGCCAGTATCCATGATGGTTTCAGTTCCATACTGTGCGTCTTCCCTGAGTTCTATGACTTCATCAGTGTCTAATGTTTCCCTCCTGTCTGGCAGGCTTATTCTTCGCAGCTTTTCAATAGGCAGGCTGATTTTCTTTTCTTCAATTAGAACTTCAACGGCTGCAAAAGTGCAGTCCTGGTTCCTGCTTTCATAGCCGAACTTAGCAAGGATGGCCAGGCAGCAGTGGTACATGCTATAAAAGGAAGCGTTAACCGCCCAGTCCATAAAATTGCCCCTGATAAGGTAAAGCATGGCCTTCAAATTATGCTGAGCCTTCGCAACATGCTTTCCGGCTTGCACCATGTTGGGTTCCACTAACTTAATGCCCCTGTGTTTTACACCTTCAGTCTTAGCTTTATTAATGCAGTATTTTAGCTTGTTACTGGCTTGTCCCATTCCGAATCGCCTCCACAATGATTTCCGAGCCCCATAACACCTGTCCTGTCCTGATAGCATCCAGGAGAGGAGCGTCGCGCTTCCTTATGTTCCGCACAAGGTCTTCCCTGGCCTGCAGCATCTCGCTAATCTTCTTAGATTTAATGCTCTGAATCTCTATCAACGCTTTGTGCATTTTGTTTAATTGGCCCTTCTCTAACACGAGAAGCACGTCAATATCCCCAGCAGTCTCTCCCTTGGTCAAAACCGAGCCGAACAGCACCGCACATAAGGTATGAGCCTTGAGCTGCTCCAAATCCTTCGCTTGCACCCTGGCATACGTATTAAGGTCCTTGTAGGCCAGCACCAGCTCCGCAGCCTTCCTACCAACCTCTTCATCCAAATCAGGATGGTAGTAAATCGCACCACCAATCGGTTCAGGCTTCAAAATCCGGGCCTTCTCAAGCTTCTTAGCCATCTTGTAAGCACCCTGCGGGCTTAGCTTCAGTTCCTTAGCCAGCTGATTAATGCTGTAGCGCTCCGTAAAGTTCCGCAATATGAAGTCAATCATTCGCGCCTCATTCCTAGTCAAAGCCAGCATTCAACACCACATCCACTTATCTACCAGTGGTAGATAGCTATCTACCTGTA
>CAZBFZ010000037.1:0-7004 GCA_964491245.1 uncultured Methanosarcinales archaeon | reverse complement strand
GAAATGGCAGCTTTAGCAGATGCTGAGGGCAATGGAATGGCTGGAGTTGTGGAGGAAGCGATAGCAGATTCAGAAAAGCCCGCTCCCGTTGTTTCTGTGACAGACCTGTCCTCCTTCATGTACTGCCCGAGGGCCCTTTACCGGCAGAAAGTCCTCGGCTACGAGGAAAAGCCCAACGAGCGCATGATACTCGGCGCCATAAGGCACAACTTTTACGACATGGCAAACAAGTACGAAGAAGCAATAGTCGTGCACCTTCCCAAGGAGACAACGCACGACGAAACCGTTTCGGCTTACACAAAAACATACGAAAACCTGCTCAAGGCAGCCGTCATGAGCCACGCAAAATCCCTTGCCCTGTTTGACATCCAGCCATTCCAGGTTCTTCCGCAGCTACAGCAGATAGCCGCAGAAGAGGCGCACGAGCGCGCAGGCAACGTCCACAGGTTTTCAGCGCAACAAAACGTGTTTGGAGAAGAGCTATGGGAGGTGCTCACGCCAAAGATATTCACAGAAGTCAGGGTAAAGTCGCAGCCGCTAAGGCTCAAAGGAGTTGTTGACAGGGTTGAGGTCTACGAGAACTCTGTCCTGCCAATAGAGCTAAAGACGGGAAAGATGGCTCACGATGGCGTCTGGCCATCCCATAGGGTCCAGGTTGCCGCGTACATGATGCTCCTCAAAGAAAAGTTCAGAAAGCCAGTTAGCCAGGCTGTTGTCCGCTACCTTGACCACAACAGCAGCAAAACTGTAGTGCTGAACCCCTACATGGAGCTTGAGGTGAGGGAGCTTACAGAAAAAGTGATAAGGCTGCTGCAAAGCCAAACAGCGCCCAAGCCGTGCGGGAGGGAAAGCTGCAGCTGTACGAGGGGGCTACCGATAATTTATCATAAACCAGTCACGAAAAACCCATCATAAAGAAATTTCACGCTTTTCAGCTTATTCCACAACATTTAAATATAAGCTCTGCCAAGAAAATCACCATTTCATTAGCATTGCAGAATAGTAACTAAAAGCCGCTGAAGCGAAAAGCGCGGGGGCGCAGGTGTTTTTTGATGGCCGATGACGATAAGAAGTTCTCCAGGCAGATAATTGGCAAAGTTGTAGTGAGCAAGTCCGGCAAAAGGTTTGGCGAAGTTGCCGACATAGTTTACGAGACAAAAACCGGCGAGCTCATCCACCTTGTCCTTGCAAACCCGACGCCTTACATCCAGAAGCTCGAACTTGAACGCGACGGGGAAGGAAACATACTAATCCCATTCAGTGCAGTAATGGCAATGGGAGACTTCATGGTCATATCGGAAGAAGACATTGTATGACCTCTTTAGAAAAGAGGTCAATCAGAAAACTAAACTACTTGTGTGTCAATCAAAAATAATTCTTCTACGAAACCTTTATATTAAATCCTTCTTCCCGGCAACACCATGGACAGCGCGTTGTGGGCGGAAAAATACAGGCCGGCAGACTTTAATGACATAATGGGCCAGGAAGAAATAGTCAGAAGGATAAGGGCATTTGTCAAGCACCAGAACCTCCCCCATCTCATGTTCTCAGGCCCTCCAGGTGTAGGGAAAACCTCAACAGCCATTGTAGTTGCAAAGCAGCTATACGGCGAAAACTGGCGCCAGAATCTAATTGAATTAAATGCGTCGGATGAGAGAGGGATAGACGTAATCAGGACAAAAGTCAAGGACTTCGCAAGGACAAAGGCGCTTGGCAACGTGCCGTTCAAGATATGCATACTCGACGAGTCAGACTCGCTCACGAGGGAAGCGCAGCAGGCGCTGCGAAGGACAATGGAGAACTACACCACAACGTGCAGGTTCGTGCTGCTCGCAAACTACCCGTCAAAGATAATCGAGCCAATACAGAGCAGGTGCGCGGTCTTCCGCTTCAAGCCGCTCTCGGAAGCTGAAATAACGAAGCTGATTGATAAAATAGCCGCAGCCGAAAAGCTGGCAATTGACGCAAAGGCAAAGAAAGCGCTTGTCGAAGTGTCTGAAGGCGACTGCAGGAAGCTCGAGAATGTCATGCAAAGCTGCGCAGTAATGTCAAACACCATCACCGAAGAGCTGATTTATTCCGCAGCAGGCGCTGCAACGCCAAAAGAGGTAAAGGAAGTGATTGAGCTGGCGTTTTCAAACAACTTCCAAAAAGCCAGGGACAAGCTTCTGGAAACAATGCTCGCCCACGGCCTGTCAGGGCTTGACGTCATAAAGCAGCTGCAGAAGGAAGTGCTCGAAAGCGGCATCGAGCCTAAAAAGAAGCTTTTCCTCATTGAAAAATGCGGCGAGATAGAGTTCAGGATGAGCGAAGGCGCAGACGAGTTTGTGCAGCTTGAGGCGCTGCTGAGCCAGATAGCGCTGGCAGGAATAAAAAGCTGATTCCGGCATAGCAAAGATTAAATACCCTTCTGCCCAGAATCCTCCACTAAGTGCAAAAATGGGATTGCGTAAAGAAAAAGAGGGAAAAAGTTCTGAAAGGACTTTAACTGGCGAAGCAGGCTTGGCTTACCATGTATTCTCAGAAGCGCCCCTTGCAGACCAGGAGCTTTTCCAGAGCGACATGAAGCTCAAGCAGCTAACCGACCAGCTTATCCGGAAATCAAGCGAGCTGGAAAGACTCCGGGACTACGTGACAAAGCTCGAGGAAGGCGAAAACAGTCTTATACGCGAACTGACGCGGCAGCTCGCAACAAAAGACGGGGAAATAAGCAGAATAGCAGCCCTGTACGCAAAGAAGGAAGCAGAAAACCGGAAGCTTTCAACCGCGTTCGAGGCGCACATAATTTCTGAAAAAGAAAATGCCGAAAGGATAAGAGCATTGCTGCTAAGGAAAGAGCAGGACACAGTCAGTAGCACAGAACAGCTCAGGAAAGAACTCGAGAGAAAAGACGCCGAAGTCACATCCCTGCGGAACTCGCTAATCCAAACTAGGCAGGTAAGCAGGGCAGAGCTGCCTGACAACTCTGTTTACCTTAAGCAAATCCAGCACCTGCAGAAAAAGCTGCAAGACAGGGAAACAGAAGCAAACAGGCTTGAAAGAGGCTTTCTGGAAGAGCAAAAGCTGAACAAGTCAGCCCAGTCGAGGCTCAAAGAGCAGATTGCAAGCACAGCAAGCCAGCTTGAAGAGCTAAAGTCATTCCTAATAGAGAAGGAAAACCTCGTGCAAAACCTTGAAGCAGCATTCGAAAAAAGGCTGGCAGCAAAAGACGAGGAGCTCAGGCGCCTGAAAACAGCCATTGAGCACAAGCCAGCAACAGGGCTGCACAGGGAAGCAGACCGGCTGAGGTCAGAGCTCCAGGTTAAGGAAGAGGCTTCAAAGATGATGGCAGAGGAGATGGCAAAGCTCAAAGAGCAGTCAGCGCTCATACGCAGAAGGCTTGAAGAAAGGCAAAGGGTATTCTTCGAAAGCGAAAGGGCTTACGAAGAGCTCATAGCAAAGCTGAGAGAGCAGCACGACATGAGAGTAAGGCAGCTGGTAAACGAGGCAAGCCAGAAAGAGGCCGCGCTTGCCTCTGCGCTTGAGGAGGAAAAGTCAAAACTAAAAAGGGAAACAGCGCTCATCAGGGAAAAAGAAAAGCAGATAGACGAAACGCTCCAGGCGTTTACCACAACTTCAGAGAGGCTCATCAAGCTTGGAAGCGCAGGCCAGTCAGCAGAAGGCGCAATCGGGGTTGAAGTTGAAGCAATGCACGAAAGGCAAAAGCAGCTTGAGGAAAAATCAAAATACCTGGAAAGCAAGGAAAGCGAGCTCAAGATCATGCTCTCGGCAACAGAGGCGAGGATAGCAGAGCTAAAAGCCAAAGAGGCAGAAACAGAGAGGAAAGAGCAGCTCCTCCTGCAGGAACAACAGGCCATCAACAGGGAGCTTGATGTCCTCTCAAATGCGGGCATTGAGATTGGGAAGTCAAGGCAGTACCTCCAGCAAAAGCTCGAGCAGATAAGCAGCATTCCGCTACCGGTAAGCTCACAATCACTACAACCGCAGCCGCCTCAAACGGTCGGCTATTTAGCGCAGCAAGAAGCGCAACAGCCAAAGCCGCAGCCAGCGCCGTGGCCAGCACCACACAAGGCAGAGCAGCAAGAAACAGAGCTTGGCTTCACCCAATCACAAGGCGTCCAGGAAGCCCAAGAGGAAGAGCAGTTAAAAACTCCAAGGTTCTCAGGGATATCATCGGCGCCAACCGAAGTCCAAGAGGCCGTAACCGAGCTTGCTGACGAAGGAGGCATGGCGGAGGCAGCAAAAACAGCCACAACCACCAAAGCAGCTATAATTCAAAAACAAGAAGTCAAATCCGCAGCCGCCTCAAAAATCAAGCCAATAAAGCTAACAAAAACCCAACAGAGGCAGCTTGCCAAAAAAGCAAAATTGGAAGCCAAGCGGCAGCTAAGGCAGAAACTAACGGTTAAGCCACCGCAGCTTCAGAAGCAAACAGCCCCATCTGCCACTCCTTCAAAGCCATCACAAATTGCAGCGCCAAAAGAGATGGCCATAGGAGCAAGGGAAGCAGACGGCCACACAGGCCAGGAGCTGTTCACCGAGCTTGGCGGGTATTCTGAAGTTGATGAGATAAAGTCAATAGTGGAAGTCGGCCTGCAGCACGGCGACTCCCTCGAGCAAATACGCGAATCCCTGCTAGTATCAGGTTACTCAAAGCAGAACATTGAGAAGGCGCTGAGTGGCGTGAAGAAGTGAATGCGACTCCCCCCCAATTATTCATAGCGTTTTTAACAAAGCAGTGAACCTTGAATAAAGTTCTGTTGAGATGTAAAAACCTCCTGCCGCCATCCCGTCTAAAATGTTTGTTGCTTCCTCTTTTGTAATGAATTTTCTAGAGCAAGCTAGAAAAATGACGAAAATGGTTCCGTGAGCTTCCACCCCTAATACAGAGGCATATGATTTTGCAGAATCGTCATCGATTAGCAAAACAGTTTTGCGTTTGTCAGCAAGTGATATGGCCTCTTTTTCACCTTGTCCCATTTTTTCAGTAACCAGCATCCTGTTAATGACCGCATTTTCAACAACAACCCACCCCTCCCCGATTGCCTTGTTCAGAGCCGCAGCTTCAGGGCTGTCCTTTTTAACGCTCACTTCATCATAAACGCTTTTTGGGATGTGAACCTTTCCGAAGCATCTTTTTAGAAGGTTCAAAATGCCCTGTTTTCCTAAAACAATAAGCGGCGAGGAGTTAGAAACTACCATTTTGCCTTTACGCCTTTAACGCCGCTTTAAAATCCTTCTCAAGCGAGTCCAGTGAATAGTTGAGCGGTATTTTCCTCTCAGCAGCAACTTTCAGGAAGTCTGCCAGAGGCACCCTCGCCAACTCAGAAGCTCTTCCAAGAGAAACCAGCCTTTTTGAATACTTCTCCAACGCGAGCTCCAGAAGCTTCTCCCTTACAGCAGTAGACAGCAGTTCCCTTATCACTTTCGACTTGTCAGTACCCTCCTCCTTAGCAACAAAGCCTATATCCTTAACTACAGACTCCGGGACCCTTGCAGCAACATTCTCATACATGCCAACCACCACTTACTACTTAGCGCAGATGCGTAAACAAAAGCTAGTAATCGTAAACTTATATTTAAATGTTTAGGTTTTGCTTTTCAAAAACGCCCGGCTGCCCAGCAAACAAGAAGAACATTGAGAAGGCGCTGGGCAACATCAAGAAGTGACGGCCACGCCTTTTTTATGATGTTATAATAATCATTTCTGATTATTTTAACTAAACAAAAGATTTATATACTATTGCCTGCTATTCTTTCTAGTTTAGTAATTTTAGCAGGGTTAAAATGTACGTAAAAAGGCATTTGGAAAAGGACATCCTTAAGTACATCGAGACTAGGGAGGTACTGGCGGTTGTAGGGCCCAGGCAGTGCGGCAAAACAACCCTGCTCAAGCACATATTCAAGGACTTAAAAAACGCCATTTACCTCGATTTTGAGGACAGGGAAAACCTTGAGCTGTTTGACCAGGACATAAAATCGTTCGCCGAGCTCTACGCAAAGCCGTACAGCTACTTGTTTATTGACGAATTTCAATATGCCAAAGAAGGGGGGAAGAACCTCAAATACATATACGACAACTATAAGGCCAAGATAATCATTTCGGGGTCTTCTGTAAGCGGCTTAGCCGTCAGAAGCATCAAGTACCTTGTTGGCAGGATTTTTGTATTCAACCTCTACCCTTTTTCTTTCGAGGAGTACCTAAACCACAAAGAACCGGCATTATACGAAATTTACCTGAAGCGTAAACTAACCAAACCAGTTATCCTGAGGCTTTTGCCCCATTTCAGCGAATTTTGCATATACGGAGGGTATCCGAGGGCAGTTCTTTCCGCCACCAAAGAAGAGAAAGAAACAGTGCTAAAAAACATTTACAACACCTACTTTCTTAAGGAAATCAAGGAAATCCTGAACATTCCAGAGGACTATAAGCTGAGCAAATTAATAAATGCGCTCGCCCTGCAAATCGGCAACGTAATAAATTACAACGAGCTGTCAGGAATAACAGGGCTCAGCCACAACGATTTGCTTAATAAGATAAACATACTCGAAAAAACGTTCATTTGCCTAAGAGGCTTGCCTTTCCATACGAACAAAAGAACAGAACTGGTGAAGGCCCCGAAAATATTCTTTTTAGATGCCGGATTCAGAAATACGGTCATTAAAAATTTCCAGCCGATCGGCCGCAGGCAGGATAAAGGAGCGTTGTACGAGAATTTTGCGGCATCTGAAATATGCAAGAAAGGGCTTGACGTCAAATACTGGAGGACAAAGTCAAAGGCGGAAGTTGATTTCGTAGTTGAGAAAAGGGGAGCTGTCGTTCCTGTAGAGATAAAGTCCCATTTGAAGGCGGCAAAGCCAACAAAATCGTTCGCCAGCTTTATCAACAAATATGCGCCCAAAAAAGGGCTTGTGCTTTCAGAAACACTATCCGCAGAAGCCGGCAAAATCAGGTTCAGGCCAATCCTCTCAATCAGCAAAGAAATCTGAAAGCAGAACATTGA
>CAZBFZ010000036.1:0-7061 GCA_964491245.1 uncultured Methanosarcinales archaeon | reverse complement strand
ATATAACGAAATACCTCCAAGGGTGGAGTACTCTTTGACAAAAACAGGAAAGCAGCTAATGCGTGCCCTTCACCCAATAATCCACTGGGCAGAAAGGAAAAGAAAATAGGCGCTTTCCCTTTAATCCTAACATACCAAAAGCCAGGTTTTGCGAGTCTTTACAAATCTTTAAATAACCGCCCAAAACCCAGCAGCAAATGATACTTTACCTGCTGCCAATACTCGATATCGTTACAGCAGCAGTTCTCATGTTGCACGTGCACTTTAACATTTTTCCATTTGTCGTGGTGCTCGTGCATGGCATATACCTCAGCTTCAAAGGGGCAGTATTCGCCAGAAGCGACTTTGCAAGCAAAATAGACCTGCTGTGCGGAATTTACATAATGCTGGTTGCGTTTGGGCTGTTTGCAAATAGCACGATTGCACTGATTATCTTAATCTGGCTCATGCAGAAGGCGGTGCTGGCGCTGATACCACTCAGGTAATAAGCAGCTAACAGCAAACTTTATAAACCAGCTCAGGCTCCGATATTTTTTTAATGACCTGGATGGGGGCGTTAAAATCAGCAAAGCTTGTTCTTCAAGACGGCACAGTTTTCAGCGGCTTTTCATTTGGGGCAGAGAAAAGCGTCCCTGGAGAAGTGGTGTTTAATACGGGCATGGTTGGCTACCCTGAATCGCTGACAGACCCGAGCTACAAGGGGCAGATTCTCGTTTTGACTTATCCTCTGATTGGCAACTACGGAGTCCCTGGCGGCAGCCGCGACGAACATGGATTACCGCTTAACTTTGAATCAGAAAAAATACAGGCAGAAGGGCTGGTTGTAGCTGACTACTCGGCTGATTACAGCCATTATACAGCTGCCAAGAGCCTGTCGCAATGGCTAAGGGAAGAAGGGAAGCCGGCGATATTTGGCATAGACACGAGGCAGCTAACAAAGAAGCTCAGGGAAAAAGGAGTAATGCTGGGCAAAATCGTAATTGAAGGCTGCAGCGATGTGGAAATTGAAGACCCAAATATGAGAAACCTTGTTGCTGACGTTTCTGTTAAGGAAAAAATAACTTACAATGGCAGCGGCAAAAGAAAAATCGTGTTGATAGACGGAGGGGTGAAGCTAAACATAATCCGGAGTTTAATCAGCCGCGGCTGCAGCGTGACAAGGGTTCCTTGGGACTACGATTTTCTTGCTGACAAAGAGCTTGACTTTAACGGAATTGTAATCAGCAATGGCCCTGGCGACCCGAAAATGTGCACTGCCACGATTAAGAATGTTGCAGCTGCTATGAAAAAAGAAATCCCGACATTTGGCATCTGCCTCGGAAACCAGATACTCGCGCTGGCTGCCGGCGGAGACACGTACAAGCTAAAATACGGCCACAGGAGCCAGAACCAGCCCTGCATAAACACCGAAACAAAAAGGTGCTACATCACAACGCAAAACCACGGATTCGCTGTCAATATGAAAACGATGCCTGCCGGATGGGAGGAGCTGTTTGTTAATGCAAATGACGGCACAAATGAGGGGCTGAGGCACAAGAACAAGCCTTTCTTCTCATCGCAATTTCATGGGGAGCACCAGCCTGGGCCCACAGACACAGAATTTTTGTTTGACGAGTTTTTGAGGATGATAAAATGATACGAACAATAGGCCACAGGGGAGCAGCTGCGCTTGAGCCTGAAAATACGCTTAGAGGCTTCAGGAAAGCCGTTGAGCTTGGAGTTGATTATGTTGAATTTGACATACACCGCTGCAAAAGCAGAGAACTGGTCGTGATTCATGACGAAACCGTTGACAGGACAACAAACGGAAAGGGATTCGTTGCGGATTTAACTTTGCAGCAGCTGAAGGCGCTGGATGCTGGAAAAGGCGAGAGTATACCGACGCTGCAGGAAGTGATTGACTGCTGCAAGGGCAAGGTGAAGATGCAGATTGAGATTAAAGAGCACGGAATTGAGGCTGACACCTTATCACTACTGATGAAAAACAAGATTATTGATGACACGGCTCTGATATCATTCCTGCACGAGGCAGTTAAAAAAGCGAAAGAGGAAGCCATTGCACGAAATGCAAGGATAAAAACCGGGATTATAATTTCAGGCAATCCGCTAAATGCAGATGAAATGGCTAAAGCCGCAAAAGCTGACTTCGTAGCTGCCAACCACTTCTACGTTGATGATAGGATGGTCAGGCAGGTCAAAAAAGCAGGGCTTGGCTTTACTGCGTGGACTTGCAACACTGGACATGATATACAGAGAATGATTAAGTTGGGCACGGATATGATTGCCAGTGACAGGCCGGACCTGCTAATGAAGGTGCTGAAGAGAAATGGATAAGCCAAGAAAGGTATTAGTTTTGGGTAGTGGCAGTATAAAAATTGGCGAGGCTGGGGAATTTGACTTTTCAGGGTCGCAGGCCCTCAAAAGTTTGAGAGAAGAGGGGATTAAAACCGTATTAGTTAATCCAAATATCGCAACTATTCAATCTGACGAAAAAATGGCAGACAAGATCTACTTCCTGCCTGTCACGCCCTACTTCGTCGAAAAAGTCATCGCAAAGGAAAAGCCAGACGGCATCCTTCTCGGCTTCGGGGGCCAGACTGCTCTCAACTGCGGCGTGGCTTTACAGGACAGCGGAGTTTTGGAGAAATATAATGTGAAGGTTCTTGGAACGCCAATCGAGGCGATAAAGGCGACAGAGGACCGCGAACTATTTGTGAAAGCTGTTAAAACAGCAGGGCTGAAAACGCCGAAAAGCTTTGCCGTTACGGATGTAAATGCCGCGTTGAAGGCTGCTGAGAAAATAAGATACCCTGTAATGATAAGGTCAGCATACGCCCTAGGAGGGTTGGGAAGCGGGGTTTGCCGAAGTGATGACGAGCTTAAAGACATGGCGAGCCAGGCGCTTGCAAACGCTCCACAAATTCTTGTTGAGGAATACCTTGAGCACTGGAAAGAAATCGAGTATGAGGTAGTCCGGGATGCCTACGACAACTGCATCACTGTCTGCAACATGGAGAATTTCGACCCTATGGGCATTCACACTGGGGAAAGCATCGTAGTTGCGCCTTCGCAGACGCTCACTAATCACGAATACCACAAGCTCAGGGAGATTTCCATAAAGCTGATACGACACTTAGGAATAGTAGGTGAGTGCAATATACAGTTCGCATTAGACCAGAACTCTGACGAATACAGAATCATCGAGGTTAATGCGAGGCTGTCAAGGAGTTCTGCTCTTGCTTCAAAGGCGACAGGGTATCCACTGGCGTTTGTAGCTGCCAAGTTGGCGCTGGGGTATTCGCTTACCGAGATTAAAAACTCCATAACACAAACTACGATTGCGTGCTTTGAGCCAGCACTTGACTACATTGTTGTTAAGATTCCAAGATGGGACTTGAAGAAATTCCGCAATGTCAGCCGAAGGATTGGAAGCTCAATGAAAAGCGTTGGGGAAGTAATGGCGATAGGCAGGACGTTTGAAGAGGCAATACAGAAAGCGGTCAGGATGCTGGACATTGGAGCTCATGGACTGGTCGGAAACGACTACAGCTATGATATTGAGCAGGAATTGACGAACCCAACCGACGAAAGATTATTCGCTGTTGTTGCAGCCATGAAAAACGGCTACACGATTGAGCAGATCCACAAAAGAACAGGAGTAGACGAGTGGTTTCTTTACAAAATAGGGAATGTGGTGGAAGCAGAGAAAGAATTGGCAGCTGCGGAAGAGGTAACGCCCCAACTGCTGAAAAAGGCGAAACAGAACGGCTTCAGCGACAAGCAGATTGCAATAATCGGCGGCAGAGAAGAAAGCGAAATCCGGCAGCTGCGGAAGAAAAACGGTGTAATCCCTGTTGTGAAGCAGATAGACACCCTGGCTGCCGAATACCCGGCAAAAACCAATTATCTGTATTTGACTTATAACGGGAATGAGGATGACATATCCTTTGGCGGCGGCGGCAGCAGCAAGAAGAAAATAATTGTCCTGGGAAGCGGAGTGTATAGAATTGGAAGCTCTGTGGAGTTTGACTGGTGCTGCGTCAATGCTGTTTTCACCCTAAGGCAGCTTGGATATGAAGCAGTCATGATAAATTACAACCCTGAAACAGTCAGCACAGACTATGACGTGTGCGACAAGCTGTATTTTGACGAGATAAGCTCTGAGACGGTTGCCGACATTTACGAGAAAGAGAAGCCAGAAGGAGTCATAATCTCAATGGGAGGGCAGATACCGAATAACATAGTGGTGAAACTCGCTGCTGCAGGAGTGAAAATCCTCGGCACAACTCCAGAAAGCATAGACAAAGCAGAGGACAGGCAGAAGTTTTCACAGCTGCTTGACAAGCTTGGCATAGACCAGCCGCAGTGGGAGGAGCTGACAAGCGTTGAAGACGCAGAGAAGTTTGCTGCGGCTGTCGGATATCCGGTGCTTGTGAGGCCTTCCTATGTGCTGAGCGGGGCGGCGATGAGCATCGCATTCAACGACGCTGACCTGGAGCAATACCTGGCAAAGGCATCAAAAGTAAGTCAGGAATACCCTGTTGTGATAAGCAAGTTCATAACAAACTCGAAGGAGGTGGAGATTGATGCTGTAGCTGCGAACGGCAGGATACTGATTGAGGCGATAACAGAGCATGTGGAGAATGCCGGAGTCCACTCCGGCGATGCAACAATGGTTTTCCCGCCGAAGAAGCTATACGTGGAAACAACAAGGAAGATATCAGAAATAGCCGCCAAGATTGCCGATGCGCTTGATATAACAGGGCCATTTAACATACAATTTCTCGCAAAGGAGAACGAAGTCAAGGTGATAGAGTGCAACCTCAGGGCTTCCAGGAGCTTCCCGTTCGTTTCAAAGGTGTCAAAGAAAAACTTTGCTGAAATGGCAACCAAGGCGACACTCGGAATTGAACACGGCAATGGCAAAATGGTGGATGCTGCGAATGGAATAAGCTGCGTCGGAGTAAAGTCGCCGCAGTTCTCGTTCACCAGATTGAAAGGAGCTGACCCGCTGACAACTGTTGAGATGGCGTCAACAGGAGAGGTTGCGTGCCTGGGAGCCAACACTTACGACGCTTTCCTGAAGGCAATAATGGCAGCAGGGTTCAAGCTGCCTGAGAAGAATATACTCATTAGCATTGGAGGGGATGAGGCGAAGGTAAAGTTCCTGCCCTACGCCAAAAAGCTGAGCGCGCTTGGGTTCAGCCTGTTCGCAACAGAGCACACCGAGCAGTTCCTTAAGAAGAATGGGATTCAGGCCACTATACTGCACAAAGTAAGCGAGGAGAAAAGCCCGAACATACTTGAATATCTCAGTGGCAGCAACGGAAAGAAACTGCATTTGGTGGTAAACATACCGGCGGCGTTCACAAAGAAGGAGCTTGACGACGAGTACGTGATAAGGAGGAAAGCGGCTGACTACGGAATACCGCTCATTACAAACTTGCAGCTTGCGCGGCTGCTGGCAGAGGCAATGGACGCAGCCAAGCCGGAAGAGCTGGAAGTCAAGGCGTGGGATGAGTATAACTAGCCAAAGAATTATAAAACAACAAAATAACGGCGAAAAACGGAAATGGCAAACGCTGATATAAGCACAAAAATACTGGGCGTGAAGCTGGCGAATCCAACAATGCTTGCATCAGGGATAGTTGGCATTTCAGGGGCGGCCTGTGTTTATGTTGCAAAGAACGGAGCAGGGGCAATAATACCAAAATCAATTGGACCTAAAGAGAGGGAAGGCCACAACAACCCCATTTTGGTTGAGTTCAAAGGAGGATTTCTTAATGCGGTAGGGCTTCCAAACGCAGGAATTGACAACAGCCTTGGAGAGATAGAGTTCGCAATGAAAAACGCCGGAGTGCCTGTGATTCCCAGCATCTTTGGGGGGACAAAAGAGGAATTCGGGATGGTGGCTGAGAAGATGGCAACGCTGAAGCCGCAACTGATAGAAGTCAACTTATCGTGCCCAAATACGGCCAGCGACTTAGGCGAAGCGTTTGCGCTCTCTGAAACAGCAGCTGCAGAAGTGATAAGGATAGTAAAAAACAAGACAAAAGTGCCGATAATAGCAAAATTAGCTCCGAACGTTCCGAACATCAAAAGGATTGCAAAAGCAGTTGAGGAAGCCGGTGCAGATGCCATATCCGCCGTCAATACGATACCGGGAATGGTCATAGACGTTAAAACTGCAAAGCCCGTGCTGCACAACAAGCAGGGAGGGGTGAGCGGGCACGCGATAAAGCCGGTAGCGGTCAATTGCGTTTACGACATTTATGAAACAGTAAAGATACCAATCATAGGCATAGGTGGGGTAACTACCGGAGAAGATGCCGTTGAGATGATAATGGCAGGGGCAGTGGCTGTGGAGATAGGCACTGCAATTTACTACAGGGGAATTGACGTTTTCAGGAAGGTATCTGACGAAGTGAAGAAGTTCATGGAAGAGAACGGCTACTCAACAATAAAGGAAATGGTGGGGAAGGCGCATGAAAAATAGAACACGTTTGAAGAATAAGCCTGAAGTAGTTGAAGCCTTAAAGCTACTTGCTGCAAAATATGATCTTGAGAACGCTCCTTCAATTGAAGAAGTACGAAAAATAATGGATAAGGCCGCTAAGAAATCAGGCAAGACTTTATCTCAAACAGTTGTGGAAATGAGGGAAGAAGGGTGATGGAACGACCGCTTGAAAGGCCGGAAGTTGTTGAAATAACAAAATCAGTTGATGAGGCTGAAGGCATAAAGACAGTATTCCTCAAAAGCGGCATTCAGGCAAAGCCGGGACAGTTCGTGATGGTCTGGATACCACGCCTTGATGAAAAGCCTTTCGCAATCAGCTACAGCGACAAAGGCCAGATTGGAATAACAGTTGCTGCTATCGGGCCTTTTTCAAACAAACTATCAGCCATGAAGCCTGGAGAAAAAGTCGGCATACGAGGGCCTTACGGGACAACCTATCGCCTTGAAGGCAAAAAAATCGTAATGGTCGGAGGAGGGTATGGCTCTGCATCGCTCACCATGCTTACGGAAGAGGCGCTGCAGCAGGGAATAAAGGTGAAATTCA
>CAZBFZ010000035.1:0-7122 GCA_964491245.1 uncultured Methanosarcinales archaeon | reverse complement strand
CCAGAAGGCGGATGATGAGAAAGATGTCATTACCGTTGATAACGCCAGAATAGGCACTGAAAGGAAAAAGTACATACTCCTTTACAAGCCCTCAGGCTATGTGACGACAACAGCAGACAGGTTTGCGAAGAAAAAAGTCACAGACCTCGTTGACGTGCCTGAAAAGGTCTACCCTGTCGGCAGGCTTGACGCTGACGCTGAAGGGCTCCTGATTTTAACCAATGACGGCGAGTTTGCAAACCGGCTCATGCACCCAAGGTTTGAGGTTGAGAAGACTTACCTGGTCAAGCTGCGGCAGAAGCTGCGCGGTGAGGATGTTGAGCAGATAAGGAGAGGCGTGTTTGTTGAGGGCAGGAGGGTTGCTGCCAGGATAAAGATGCTGCAAAAGGACGTTGCAGAGGTGGTCGTGCACGAGGGAAGGCACAAGATCGTTAAGCGGCTGTTCAAGGCAGTGGGGAATTACGTCCTCAGGATAACAAGGACAGGGATTGGCAGCATCGGCATTGGCAAGCTCAAGCCGGGGCAGTGGAGGGAGCTGGGCAGGGAAGATATACTCGCGCTAAGCAAAGAACCCGGCGAACACGCTCGTGCCGATTTTCATGGCAACCAAGTACACGACCTGTGAGCCGATGAAGAGGAAGGGCAGGAACTTTATCCCTCCTTTTATGCTTCCCTTGCTTATCAGTGATACTATCATGCTCGCGAATACTGACAGCACCATCAGGGCGTACCTTGAGAAGTCCTTGAACGCCTCAGGAGGTAGTGAGGCGCTGCCAAACTTTATTGGCAGGCTGGCAGATGCGCTTCCTGCCCCCGACGCGCTTATTCTCTCCCCAAGGCCCTGAAGGATAGTAAGGAACTGGAAAGAAAGGGTAAAAAGGCCAGGTGTAACAACGATAACTATGACTATGACAAAGATGACGTAAGAGAGGTTAGTTGCAGCCATTTCAGACTTGAGCTCCTTGGTTTCCTCAATTGTGTCAATTACCCTGTCAATGACATCAGCTGTCCTTCCACCTCCCTTCATGCCTTCAAGTATGAGGTCAAACGACCTTTTCAGCATTGGCGAGTCGTACTTGCCAGTGAACTCTGAGATCGCAATGTCAATGTCAGCGCCGGTCATGACTTTCTTTGCAGCCAGCCTGACCTCCTGGCTTAGTATGCCGAATTCGGGCTTGATGGCGCTCCAGAGAGACTTTTCAAAAGGCATTCCCCCCTTCAGGTTTTCGGAAACGAGGCGCAAAAAATCAGGAAGCACTGCCTCCATCCGCTTTGTCCTGTTGAATATGCTCAGGTCAAGGTACAGGTAGGTTGCGAGCATAATCGCCGCCAGCACAGCGCCATGCGCCACAGTCCAGGCAAGGACAGCGAAAAAGAACTGCAGTATGGGGTTTGAGGTTTTCTCAACTATCATCCTCCACATCATGAATATGAAGATGTACGCTACCGGAACGATGCTGAGCCAGAAGACCAGTCCCATGTAGCTGTAAGGCACATCGGCTATTCCGCTCTTCGACAGGTAGCTCCTGAGCTTGGGCCTGAAGCGCTCGAAAATAAACGCTTTGCCCACACCTTCAAACAGTTCGCCGCCGAATCCCATTTTGAACAACTGCCTCACAGCTCAACCATTGGCCTGGCTGACTTAATCATTATCAGGAAAAATCCCTGAAGCACTGCCAGCAGGAAAAGGATGCCGTACATCACCGAGCCGCTTATCTGTAGGTTGATGAAGCTGCCTATGATAAGGAACATTGTGAGGCCGAGAGAGGGGGCTACGCACGCCATGACCATGTAGAACAGCATGAGTGAGTTCAGCTTCTTGCCGTACTCCTTTATCTCTATGACCTGCTCGTTGGCTATCGAAGAAAGCGTTGCCTTCAATGGCCCGGTAACGTCAGTGCCTGTCTTAAGAGTTGTAACGAGCTGCCACAGCACCCTCTTGAACTTTTCCGAGGATGTGTAATTCCTCGCCTCCTCGAGCGCGTCCTCAACAGGAACGCCCGTGTTAATCTGGTCCACTATTTCCTTGAAATACTTGGCTGCGATGCCGTAGCCCTTTGACGCATCCACGAGCGTGCTGATTATCGGGCTGCCGGATTCAATCTTCATCAGGATGTACCTTCCCGCAAAAAGCACGTCCTTGTCAATCTCGCGCTGCCTCTTCCTAATGATGCCCTTTGGCGCGTTTACAAGGAAAAAGAACACCAGAACGAGCGAGCACGCCATGACGAGCAGCATGATGGCAACAACTTTTCCGGGAGGCATCATTTTTGCCGTGGCGAAGAAGGCTGTTGCTGTCAGCGCAAAAGCAGCGTAGAACGCAAGCCGGAGAGCCCTTTTGACGTACTGCTCAGGCTCCTGCTTGATGTGCGCCATCCTGAGAAGCTTTTTCAGGCCGGGCAGCTTCCTCACGACAATGCTTTCTATTCCCATAAAGACTCACGGAACGTTGCTGAACCTTTGTTACTGCACCCTGAACCTTCCGGTGTAGTATTTTGACATGATGAGGCCTATCTTGTGGACGTCGCTTATCTGCTGCGAGACAAGCCACTTGAGTATTCGCGTTTTTTCCTGAAGGTCCTTTCCAATTTCCTCAGGCGTAAGCCCTGTGTAGAGGCCCAGCGTGTCAAGCAGCCTTCCGGGAGGGGCTATCTGGACAAGCCTGTCCTTCACCACGTCAAGCTGGATTAAGACTTTCGAATCGCCATTTGCCTGCATCTCCGCAAACTGCAGCGTCCTCCTGAAGCCTGTGCGCCTGTTCCTGTTCTGCACAAGTATTGCCGAGAGGGAGGAAAGCACGGTCCTCGGCACCTCAATAGGCGGGTTGGTGAGCCTGGTTATGGTTTCCTCAGCGTTGTTCGCGTGCAGCGTTCCATATACGCTATGGCCTGTGTGCATTGCCTCAAAAAGGACCTCAGCTTCGGCCTTCCTCCTGATCTCGCCCATTATGATGCGGTCGGGCCTCATCCTCAGCGAGTTCACGACAAGGTCAAGCATGGTGACAGCGCCCTTGCCTTCCGGGTTGGGCAGCCTTGTCGCGAGAGGAACCCAGTGCAGCGTGTTCGGCAATGTCAGTTCGCGGGTGTCCTCTATGGAAATTATCCTCTGGTTTGGCGGGAAGAAATTCGCAATCGCGTTCAGGGCCGAGGTCTTGCCAGAGCCTGTGCCTCCAGCTATGATGAGCGAAAGCTCCTGCTGCACGCACAGCCACACCCACGCAGCTGTTTCAGCATCCATGGTCTTGGAAAGTATCAGGTCCGTGATTGACCACGGCTTTTCTGAAAACTTCCTTATCGTTATGGTGTTGCCCTTGCTTGAGATTGGGCTCAAAGTCGCATTTACCCTATCTCCTGTAAGCAGGTTGGCATCCATCAAGGGCTGAAGTAGCGTGATTTCCTTGCCAATATCCCTGCCGATTGTTGTAGCGTAGTGCCTTATCCTTGCCTCGCCAGGAATCGTGATGTTGGTCTTCAGCCAGCCGTGCTTCCTATGGTAAACCCACACCGGCTCCTGAGCATTGTTAATCACGATTTCTTCCAGGTTCTTGTCCCTGAGAAGGATTTCTATGTTGCCCAGCCCTACATTCTGCTGCATTACATGGCTGACGAGCAGGTTAGTGGTGTCAAGGTCTATTCCGGGGAAGTATTTCTTTATCAGTATCCTTATCTCGCCCTCAAACCTTTTCTTGATGTCAACCCCGGTTTCCTCGCCCAGCTGGATGGTGCCTATGACTACTTTGGAAAGAAACTCCTCCCTAAGCTTGTTGAGAATCCTCAGCGTTGCGTCGCTTATGTTAAGGAACGAGATTGCGTATATCGGCACAGCTTCCTGCTCGGTAGACGAGATTTTCACGTCTACAACCACGCCGTTGATGTCCAGCTTGTAAGAGTCAATAAGCTGCCTTGCTCCCTCAAAACCACCTGCTGCTGCCGTTGCCTTGCACCTCTTTTTTTGACTGGCCTCTTAGTTTTCTTGATTGACCTTCTTTCTTAAAGAAGGTCATGTTGGGGAAATTTCACGGTCGCCTTGCCCACGCTCTTAAGCTCCTCAATCTTCTTCTCAATGTCAGCTATCTCGCTGTCAATGCTCTCAATGTCCTCATCCCCGTAATCGCTTGCTTCCGCTTCCTTTGCTTCCGCAGGCGATTGCTCTGCTTCCTGCTGCGGAGCGTTTTCTGGAACGCTTTCCTCTTCAGCATTTTCTGCCGCGGTTAGCTCTGCAACAGGAACTTCCCGCGTTTCCTGGACAGGGGCCTGCACTGCCTCTCTTTCTTTCTCATAAACAGGAGTGATTTCGGAAGTGATACTGCGAGGCTGTAAAGCAACCTGCTGCGGAGTAATCTGAGGCGACTCAATCTGGGGAATCTGGATTGCCGGGGTTGCTGACAGCAGTGTCTTGTAAAGGTGAAGAACCTTCTCCCTCACCCCTGTTTTCTGCACTGCAAAGCCCGGAGGCAGGGTGCTGTAAAGCGCCATAATCTTGGCATATGCTTTGTTGGCAGAGCCGAAGTCGTTCCTCTTCACCTGGGCTTCAGCCTCTTCAAGGAGCCTTGTTATGCTTGAAATAGTGGAAGATGAGCTGCTTGTTTCCATCTGCTTCGCCTTCTTCAGGTATGCCTCGTACGCCTGCACTATCTCATCCTGAAGCGTTGTCTCCTCATGCAGGAACCCCTTAGGCATTTTCCTGTAAAGCTGCTTTACCTTCTCGTAAGCTGCCTCGGCTTCCTTGAGCTCGCCCCTTGCGGTATGGGCGTTCATTGCCCCAAGCAGGGTTGCAATCTCGGCAGACCTTGCCTTGAGGGAGTTAAGCGACTCCTGCGTGTAAATCGACGTTATTGAAGTGTGAAGCGGCACAATCATTTCCTGAATGGCGGCCTTCTCCTTGAGGAAGCCTGCTGGAAGGATGCTGTAAAGCTGCTTCACCTGCCTGTACACCTGGATGGCAGGCTCCACCTTGTACTCCTTCAGCATTTCGCGAATCTGCTTCACAAGCGCGTCAATCTGCCTTGCAGCGCTGTCAAATTTCTGCCTGATTGCCTTTTCCCTCTGCTTCGCAAGCGCGCTGTAAAACGCAAGCACCTTTTCCTGCATCTCCTTCTTCTCCTCAATAAAGCCGGAAGGCAGTGTCACATATTCGCGCTTTATTGCAAGGTAATATGACTCTGCAGTGTCAAACTCGCCCTTCCTCAGGAGCTTGTTTCCAACATTCAGCAGCGCGGTTATCCGTTCCCTCGTTCTTTTAAGCTTTTCAAGATTGAGCTGGTCGACATTCTTCGCCAAGTCCTTGTTAAGCTTGACAAGGTCGTCCTCCATCT
Source organism: uncultured Methanosarcinales archaeon (assembly GCA_964491245.1). GTDB lineage: Archaea > Nanobdellota > Nanobdellia > Woesearchaeales > UBA10216 > UBA10216. The sequence goes on along the minus strand of CAZBFZ010000035.1, from coordinate 1,808 downwards.
GCCTCTTTTTTTCGATAAACTCCTTCGCAAGGTTCTGGTTGGCGAAGTTCAGCTTCTCATACAGGTCCTTTGCCTCTTCCACCTTGCCTTCCTGCATGAGCTCGTATGCCTTGCCAAGCAAGTCCTTGTAGTCCTTGGTTGCCTTGATGGACTGAAGCGTGGTAATCTGGTCGTAGAGCCTGTTCAGCTCTTCAATGGCAAACCGCGCCTGCTCGTAAAGCTTAGAGTAGGCATAGCTTGCCTGGTCAAACCTGCCCTCGCTCGCATGCTGTGCAGCAGTTCTTAGCTCGCTGTCAAGCGACGCCACCAGCTCGTTAAGCTTGACCTTCTTTTGCGGGGCAATCTCAGCCTGGGTAATCAGCTTGTCATGCGCTCCCTTAAGCTTATAGAGCAGCGTGGCATAGGTCTGCTTAAGCATGCCAAACTCGCCAGCAGTCTTCTCATCCCCTGCCTTTGACAGGATGTCCTGCATGCCGCCGAGCTCGGTCTTCAGCTGGGCAAACTCAGCCACTTCAGCGGCAGGGCCGGCTTCCTGCCTGCGCTGCTGCGCCTTTGGAACTTCAGGAACCGTAACGTAAGGGGTTGTGAACTTGTACTTCACAGTCACGAGGCCGTCCTCCTCAAGAAAGTTTGCCCACGCCTCAACTGTCTGGATGCCGACGCCAAGCTCCTTCGCAGCAGCCGCCATGGCCACCTCTTTGGACCTTCTTACCAGCTCAAGAAGCCTGTCGGCGCCTGTCTTAACCTCTTCAGGCATAGCCTCGTTCGACCCATCAGGTGTTGCAGCCATGTTAAACTACTCTTCCACTCTTTTTTTCGCACTTTTGAACTGTCAAGCCACGCTTTTTGATAGTCCTATGACTAGCAATGCCTTCTCGCACTACACAGTTTAAGAACATTTTTAACTACTCAAGAATAAAAAGCTAGATTAAGCCGCCTCCCAAGTCGACTAGCGTCGACTGGGCACAGTCGCAGCAGCGACTTGGGCTTCCGCATCCGGAGCCATAGCCACTTCTTCTCTGGCGCTCTTATCCTCTTTCTCCCTGGCTGCAACTTTAGCAGGCTCTTGGGTTTCAGCATTAACCTCGGCGGCCGTCTTAGCTTCTTCCCCCTCTCCTGCCGCAGCTGCATGCTCATACTTTAGAAGCCAGAGCGAGGTTATCTCAACAGCCTTCAGGGGGTAGACCTTCTTAAGCTCGGCCTTTACCTCCATCTGGAGCTTTGACGTGATTACCTCGTTGATGAGCGAGTCAAAGGTGTGCTTCTTTACGATCTTCACCAGGCTGCCCACAAGCATCTTCCTGAGCGAGCGGTGAACAGCGCTGTTGGTTATCGTCTTGGTTATGGCCATTGGCTTTATCCTGACCTTTCTGCCGTCGCTGGTCTCGCAGACGAATGACTCGTCAAGCCTGTCAGAGCCCCTCCTGACGATGCGCCTTATGGCAGAAGGAGCCATCTGGTAGCCGACCACGTCGGCAACGCCTGCCTCGCCATCCATGGAAGTGACAACGAACTTCAGAGTGACAGACTGCTGCCTTATGTCGCCGGTAAGGTTGGCAAGGTTGGCTGCCACAGTCCTGCCCATGAGCAGGTCAGGGCTTGCCACGTAGCAGTCGCCAAGCAGCTCGCTGTCAAAGAACTTGCTAGCCCTAATCGGCAGCCACTTCTTCTTAATAATCTTCAACGCCTGTTTCGGCTCACCCATGCAGCTCCTGAGAACTAAGGGGAGGTTTAAAAAGCTTGCGCTGGCGTTTAATGACCGCAGCTCTTTGCGCGCCTTGCGCCTTGTGCAAACTTTTAAAAACAAA
>CAZBFZ010000034.1:0-7226 GCA_964491245.1 uncultured Methanosarcinales archaeon | reverse complement strand
CCTGCCCGCTACGCTTGGGAGGGCGTGTTTGGCCTTGAGGAAGGGCGTGAGGAGAAAAGGCATGAGGAAAAGCGCAGAGCCACTTCAAAGCCGCCTGCTGCAAATTTTAAGGCTGCAGCGGCTGTTGTAGTCGTGATTGCGCTGGTTGCTTTGGTGCTGCTTCTGGCAAACGCTACAAAGCCGGCAATAGTTGCAGGTGCGAATAAAACTGGCGCTGCAAATGTCACTGCAGCTGACGCATCTTCCAACGTCACGGGCGAAAAGCAGAGTGTTCTCTCCAGGATTCTGGCGCGGGTATTTGCTGCCCGCAATGCAACTAATGAGGCACAGGCAGTTCAGGATGTTGGTGAAAAGCCTGCTGATGAAGTTAAGCCGCAACAGCCGCAGCGCAACCTCTCCACTGTCTCGCTCTCCGGCGCGGCGAAGAAAGCGCTCGGTTCTGTCAAGAGTTTTGGCGGCAAAATCAAAAGCGGGCTTGTGAGCTCAGCCGGCAGCCTGAAGTCAGGAATATTAAAAGTGCCTGACGCTGTTTGGCAGAAGATTGCCGTTGCCGCTGTCGCGCTTCTTGCTGCTGTAACACTATTTTACTCGCATAAAGCAGGCCAGCTTGGCGAGATTCCTAAATGGTTTAGGGACTGGCTCAGTTGGCTTCTTGGGATTTTTTCATATGCTGGGAAAAATAAGCTGAAGGTAATGCTCTGGCTTGTTCTTGCTGCTGTTGTTTGCGCTGCCGTTGCAGCTGTGATTTTCAGGGGGTGGCTTAAGGTGAAATTGCCTGCTCTGCCAGCGTTCTCAATGTCAGGCGTGGTTGCTTCCGCAGTTAATGCTCTTCTTGCTGTGAGGGATTTTGTTTCAGTTTACAGGCTTTACATACTAATCGGCATATTCTCGCTTCTTGCCATAATTGGTATTCTCTTCATATACGAAAACAGGGGAAAGAAGAAAGAAGAATCATAGCGTCGCTTATCCGCCTGCTGCTTTAACTATTGCGTAAATTATCCCTGCGAGGAACATTGCTCCCAGCGCTGCCGGCACCATCCTGTTTGTTTTTATTGTGTACGCTGGCTTCACCTCTGCCTTTTTCTTCTGCGCCCTGCCGTGCATTTTTACGAGGAGCATTCCTTCTGTCCCTCCTGCAATTGCCCCGGCAATTCCGAGCACTGCGACGAAGCTTTTTATTCCAAGCAGGAAAGCGGCAAGAGGCACTATGCAGGTCAGAATCCACGCAGCTTTCCTGCGCATTTTGTAGTCGTAAACGTACATTTCCTTAAGCGCCAGACCAAGGGCTATGAAGGATGTGCTCATTGCCAGCACAGCGAACAGGTTTGCGAATACGGCCATGAGCTGGCCAAGCCTTGTGCCAAGGTCTGTTGTTGCAATCTGGCTTGTTGATGCCCCGCTTATTCCTATAACTGCCAGGGCAAAGAGCGCATACAAGGCAATCGGAATCAGCCCTCCTATTATGATGGCTTTTCTGAGGAGTGCCCTGCTTTTGCCAAGCTCTTCCTTCATCTCGGGTATTGCAACCGCTCCGAGGAATGCGAACAGCACAACGCCATAAGGCATAAACGCGTTTTTGAGGCTGACTCCGGTGAGGTTCGCGGCAGAGAACTTGCCTGACATGACGGCAGCCACTATTATTATAGTAATGACAGCCACGGTGAGGGATGAGAGGAGCAGCTCTGACTTCTCAACCGCTTCCAGCCCGAAATAAACTATGGCTGAGGTGATTGCAAAGAAGATGAGGCTTCCGGCAATTGGCGGCAGCCCCGGCAATATTGAGTTGAGGGATATGCCCGTGCCTATTATGTAAGCCAGAAGCGCGCCGTAAATCCCTGCCGCCATGGTGATGGCCATGAGCCTTTTTCCTGCTTCGCCAAGGTATTTTTCTGCATACCCTGTCAGCTGGTGGTTTCCCTTGCTTCTCAGCACAACCTCGCCAAGCAGCAGGTTGACAAGCATTACAGCTGCGCCTATAATTATAATGTGCAGCAGCCCAATAAGCACCCCCGACTGCGCCACAACATAAGGAATGCCCAGCACTCCGGCTCCTATGGTTGTGCCTGTCAGCGTGGCAACCGCTTCAAGGAATCGTTTGTTCATTGCTGCTTACTCCTCCTTTTTGTGCACTTTACAGGATATTTGCAGCAACATTTAAATATGCTGCGGTGGCGCCTGAAAAAGTCAAGGGGATGTAGTATAACTAGGCATTATGGGGGCCTCCAGCGATTGGAGAACTGAGCCGCAAGGCGATGATTGCCCATAAGAGAAAGCCTCGGATCTGGGTTCAAATAGGTAAGGGCAACTGTGCCTTATCTTGAACAGTCCCAGCATCCCCACCTTTTTTTATTAAAAAGAAAAGCTTAATAATCCGTGCCCAAATCCGTCTTTTCTGATATTCTATGCCAGTCAAGAACGTTACAAGAAACACTATAATCGCTTCCCGTTCAAGGATTGCGGATTCTGTTGTAAAGCGCGCCGTTGGCCTGATGTTCTCAAAGCCCACCGAGGCAGCGATGATTCTCAAGTTTCCTAAGGACACACCAATAAGCCTGCACACTTACTTTGTTTTTTTCCCCATCGACATCCTGTTCATCGACAGCAGGCTGCGAGTGGTTGAGCTCGTCCAGGCAATGCAGCCCTTCACCACCTACTCGTCAAGGTCCAGGGCAAGCTACGTTGTTGAGCTTCCTTCTGGAACAATCAGGAAAACCAGGACAAAGCCTGGTGATGAGATAGCCTTCCTCAGGATAGTTGAGAGGAAGCTGGAAAACGGCAGGAGCATTACCGTCAGCAGGGTGCAACAGTAAGATTTTCTCTTATTGGTTTTTACTTTCAAGAGGTTACAATAGTTTAAATATAGCTGGTGTTCGCTGGTTTCAATGGCTTTTCGGGGTGGCTGAAAGCGCTAAACAAGCACTTTGCAGTTATTTCCAAAAAGTTTAAATACCACTTGGCTTCAAGTGAGAAGCATACTTGAAGCAATAAGGAACTATTGTATAGAAAAAGTGGTGTAAGTCTGTTTTACCCATTCAATAAGAAAGTTTGAGGTGTTGAGGCTTGTCGTTGAGTTTGCATTTGCTATTTTCACAAAAAAAGGGCGCAATCCAGAGCCTTTTTCTCCTGGTAATGGTTGCAGCTATGGTCGTTGGCATACTCTCGGTTGTGGCTGCCCATAGCAAGACGATAACGGTTACTCCTACTTATTCAATAACTTCCTCAAACCAGACTTACAACTTCACCGTTACCCTGGGCGCTGGCAGCGCAACAATCAATGAAATCAGGATTACCAAGCCGGCTTCTTACTCGGCGATATTCTGCCTCGGTGCCAATCCTGTCGGAGGCTGGTCATGCTCAGCTAACGGCACTCCTGCCTCCCTTTCCTATGTTGAGTTTACAGGGGGCACGCTCGCTGCTGGCGCTGTCATATCCATCAACATAACATCAACTTCTCCTGCAGGCGGAGGCAATCACACCTTTGCTGTAAGGACGCAGGGAGACGGCGAGGCGGCTAACACAACAAATATCAACGTTACTGTTGACAGCGACCAGCCGTATGTCCGGCTGATGAACGTTTCTGACGGCACCAACGTGCTATCCCCTGAAGCCACCAACGGCTTGTTCTTCCTGGGCAACACAACAACTGGCCTGAGATTTGTCATCAACGCTACTGATAACCTTTCAGGCATCGCTTCCGTTACCCTTTACTATAACTTTAGCAACACCACCGCGCCCGGCAACAACCTTGTGGCAATTCCAGACTTCAGGGGCACCAATGGGAGTAATGTCTCATCAAGTCTTGCTACGAACGCCAGTTATGGCGTGTCGAACATGTACAATGTCACTCTTAACGACTTCACTCTGAGGAATGGCTCCAGAATCGCATTTACTATCGTGGCATATGACACGGCAAGAAACTTCAACGAGAGCAACTCCTCAAACGCGAGCCATGTGTCATCATACGCTTACAACTTCACCATTGACTCGGTTGCTCCGCAGTTCGCGGATGTCCAGATAGCCAACGGGAGCCACAACCAGAGCCAGCTTAGCACGAATGCCATCAACATCACAAGCGTCTTGACAAGCAAAGTGGAGTACATTATCAACAGCAGCGTGTTACTCAACCTGACCGCGCTGGTGAGGGATGACGGCGGCTCAGGCACGATAAAAGTTGAAGTAATGAACCGTTCAGGCGCCTTCATGGAAATGACCCTGCTTACAGGCGCGAATGCCTCCTCAACCCAGACGAGTTGGGTGCTGAATGGCTCGGGGGCTGGCTCCAACATTACAGGGGGCAACTACAACATATCGCAGCTCGTTAAAAGCTTTGCCGGCGACGGCCTTTACAACATCACTTTCAGGGCGACTGACAACGTAAGCAACCAGAACGCGACTTACAACTTCACTGTTGAGGTTGATGACACTCCGCCAACATTGTCCGTAACTACAAACATCACGATACCTTTAAGCGCAGACTTGCTTTCCGTGGGCAACGCGACTATCTCAAACACGTCCATTAACAATACGGCCTTTGTGATAAGGGTAATAACAGTAGGCAACCTCAACAACAACACGGCGAACATTAGCGTTGCGGGAAACCTTGGCGACAGGTACAATTTCACCTATGAAAGCGGCACTCCTTCGGGCACGTCAATCTGGAACCTCACGGTAAAGGCTGCCTCGGCTGTTAACATTACAAACTTCTGCACATTTGGCTCTACAGCGTCAACTTTCGGCCCTGACGCATCAACGTGCAACCTGAAGTTCAACATCTCAGACGTCATGGGGAGGATAAACAACAGCGTGAACTTAACAATAGCCGTTGACGGCCTTGCCCCGAATGTTTCAGTCTTAAGCCCTGTCTCGTTAACCACCAACTACACCGGCACTGCGCTCATCAACGTCTCAGTGAATGATACTGTTGGCCCGATGCAGAACGTGAGCTTCAGGATAGTAAACAGGAACAACTTTAGCGGCATTGCCCCAACAACTGAGGGCGCCTATAATGGAACTTCTGTCAACTTTACGATAGCCAACGTGACTAATTGGATTCCGATGACGCTCGGCACTGGCTCAAACGCGCAGTTCCTTACAAATGGAACGTGGCAGTATACTATCAACCTCACAGCCCTCAACTTCAGCGATGGCAATTACACGATTGAAATCAACGCCACGGACAGCGCAGGCAGGCAGAATACGTCAGTCAATGCAACCGACCTGGTGTTTGACTCCACACCTCCCCAGAACATTACTCTCATCACTGCAGCAACAAACAGCTTCCATAGGGTGAACTTCACAGTCAACATCAACGCAACAGAGCAGGCTTCCGGCCTGAAGAACGTTACAGTAAGGCTTGAGAACGGCACTCACAACTCCCCATGGGTAGGGGTTCAGCAGGCCTTCCCGAGCGCGCTTTCCTCTATTACCGCTGCCGGAGTGACTGCCAGGTTTAACGCCACAGCATTCAACATCACCCACATCGGACTAGCTCAGGAAAACATTTCACTCAACGCAACCAATGGCAACTTCACGCTGAGGCTGAACGTTACCGACACCGCTGGCAACCAGAACACTTCGATCACAATTAACTTCACTATTGACACTGTTGTGCCCTTCGGCATAAGATTTGACTTCCCCGCCAGCCAGCGGAACCAGTCAACGAACTTCACGATAAACGTTTCAGTGCTTAACGAGTCCAATGTCAACACTGTCCAGTTCAGGTGGGAGAACGGCACTTACGTTGACGGAACAAGCGTTAGTGCCAATGTGAGCGACTGGATTAACATGAACAGCTATGAGGCAGGCAACAACACGCACTGGAATGCAACCTTCAACATGACAGAGGGAGCTCCTGTGGATGGCAACTTCACCATTGCCATTAACGTTACCGACAAGGCAGGCAACAGCAACACCTCTGCCCTTGGCAATGCCAACAACTCAGCATTCATACAGCTCCTGTTTGACAGGGGCAGGCCTGAGGTTGTTTACGTTGGCTCGCTTTCCAGCAGCCAGCAGACCGATGATTTCGTCGTTAACATGACTACAAAGGACAACCGCTCGTTCAGCCCCAACGCCCCTGGCGTGTTCAACATAAGCAACATCAACGCAACCGCTTTCAGGCTTGAGAACTCAACATTCAACGGCTCTTACCAGAACATTACATTTGCCACAACAGACCTCGGCAACGTGGGCAACGCAAACCGAACCAACGTGACGTTCGAGTTCACATCTGTTGCCAATGGCAACTACAACATAAGGTTCTGGGTCAACGACACCGCTGGCAACCAGAACACCAGCGTTGTTGTCAGCAACATCACCCTTGACAATGTTGCCGCCGGCGTGGCATTTTCAGAGACCAATGTAAGCCCCGCTCCAAGTGGCGGTGCAGGCTCTTCAGGCACAATAACTTTCAATGCAACCGTAACTGACAACTTGCCACTGAACATCAGCGTCACTAACTGGTCACAGGCAGAAAATGCAGCTTACGGCGTATTCTACCGCCTTGAGAACTCAACACTCAACGGCAGCTGGATTCCGATGAATACCACTAACTTCCAGAACCAGGTTCACAACAACACAGGCAGTGGGCACAAGGCAACATTCTCTGCCTCCAATAATACTGCTGCTGTGGCTGACGGCGACTACAGGATTAGGATTAACGTCACAGACAAGGCCAACAACCAGAACACTACCCAGACAATAAGTGTTACAATCCAGAACGGAGGCAGCAAGGTTCGCGCTCTGAACCTGACCTTCCAGGGCGGGATATTCAACGGCTTTGCCAACAGCAGCACAGACAGCTACACGTTCCTGGTGAACACGTCAGCAAACGCGACATGCCGGTACTCGCTTGACACAGCCATTACATATTACGATGACATGACCAGCACGATGTCAAACAACGTGAGCAGGGCGCACAGCATAAGCTTCGGCCCATTTAGGGACGTGGCAGCGAGCGGGCACACGCTTCACTATGCCTGTAAGGATGTGAGCGGCAACTTCACCGCTTTAGACGGTGCGTCAAGCCAGTTCCCATTCGGCGTTGACACAAGGAACAGGTATAACGTTACAGTGCCTGGAAAGACCGACAACAAGTGGCCTAACTACTTCCAGGCAGCCAGCGCAGGAGCCGCAAACGGCTGGAGCAGCTTCACGCTATCCACACTGGCCCTGTCAGATACCACTCTGAACACAACAGCAGGCGGCTACAACGTCACCAACGTGCT
>CAZBFZ010000033.1:0-7420 GCA_964491245.1 uncultured Methanosarcinales archaeon | reverse complement strand
TAACTGCTGGCGTCAACGTAACCATAATCTGGAAGTTCCAGAGCAACGGCACGACATCATTTAGCGCAGGCAGCAGTGATCCTGTAATTACTGGCTGCCTCAAATACACCACAGAGCCGGCCTGCTGGAACGCGAGCGCTTCCGGTTCATCGTGTTATTGGGATAATTTCCTGAAGTCGTGCCAGGATGCAATTGGCGGTGGAGGGGGAGGCGGAGGAGGCGCTGGAGGTGGAATTAACCACACTACCGACTGCCCGGCTTTTGACGGCAACCAAAAAGCTTGCGGGAACATAACAGTATGCACATGGATAAGTGCCAACAACTGGTGCGACCCCAACTCCAACTTTAACTATGATACTGGCGTAATCTGCCCGAACTTCGTCAACCAGAGCGCATGTGACAACCAGCCCCATACCAAGCCATTGTGCACCTGGATAGCTGGCAATAACACGTGTGCTGGTAACTCTACGAAAACCTTTACGAACCTACCAACATCTCCGTTTACTAATTGTGAAGACGCTGTTAACAAACAAAACTGCACAGAAGCAATTGAGACGTACTTCATGCCGTGCAAGTTTAAAAACGTGAGCAATAAAGAAAAATGCACGGCTGAGCTTCATGGCATTTTTGGCGGAGAAACTGGCGGGAGCTACTTTGACATAAACACAAAGGGCTCCTGCGAAGCAAGTGGGGGAACGTGGAAGACCGAGCAGTACACCTACACAGACCAGTACGGTAACACCCAAACAGCAAGCAGTTCTTGGTGCGAGCCTTCTTTTGGAAATTATGATGAGGAGAACTGTGACGACTCTTGCTGGGCATGCGAAAAGAACGAAACAGGGGGGAACTGGCCTAATGCTACAACCGCTGCCCTGAAGTGCAAGAACTCAACGCTTGGCTTCTGCAAGTTTATTACTGACACGAGCGCGTTCAACAGCCAGGGCTGGTGCGAGCCTGAAAGCTACATCCAGTTCGGCTTCAAGGACTGCAGCACCGACTGCTTTGGCTGCTTCAAGAACGACACCTGCAGGGTAAGCAATGCGAGCTGCTCTTGGGTTCCTGACCCGTTAGGCTTTGACACCAACTATGACGGTACGGTCAACTCCTCTGAGGACGGCTTCTGCGACAAGAAGCTCGTTGCAGAGAAAAAGGATTGTAGTAAGACGTGCTTTGCCTGCCAGACACAGAACGCCTGCACGACAAGCGCTGCAACCTGCTCATGGAACACTACAGGCTCGGCATTCGGGGCTTACTGCCACAGTACCGGAACAGCGCAGGAGGTCTGCTTCCTGCCTGGAGACGAGGACAATGACGGGCAGTCTGACTGCGCTGACGTTAACAGTTGCAACCAGGACCCCTTCTGCGGCTTCGGCTTTGGCGGAGGAGTAGGAGGTGCCGGCCTGGGCCTTGGGACTGTTAACAATTCAGCGTGCACACAGCATGACAACAGCCAGGCCAACTGCATTAAACAGAACGGCACTGATCTCATGAACCTGACCAACTTATGCTACTATCACCCTGCTCCTGGCCAGGAGAGCCAGTTCCCTACAGTTGGCTGGTGCGACCCGGTATTTGAGCAGCAGTTGGCTGGAGGCATGGTTGTTGACAGCCCGCCGGTAATAATCGGCACCGATGGGTTAAATGACAACGTTTCAGGCTCCAACTGGACAGACATTCTTGGGATTGGCATTCACGAAAGCCCTGGAGCGCAGGATAAGATTAACATAGGCATTGGCATAAAGAACCTCAGCCATTTCGCGGGATGCAACAAGGTCAGCACATCCAAGACCGAAACAAAGAACCTCACACTAAAGTTCTATCGATTTATCGATTCAGACAACAACATGAGCACTGGCTGCTGGGCAAACGGCACACTGCCTCCGCCCACTGGCGCACCGGTTGGTGCACAGTTCAACGAGTCCGGCTTTGACTACAAGTTCTTCTACACCGAGAACACCACAAGCGGCGATATCAAGGTGGCTTTCAAGTGCGTCTCAGGAACCTGGGCGCCCTTCACCGCCCAGCTTGGCGTTATGAAGGACCTGTGCAAGATGGACCTCGGCGGTGCGATAGGCGCAACCGGCCCAGGCGTAGCAGATTTCCTGCCAAGCGGAGCGCAGGTTATGGTCATCAGCAAGGTTGACTTTGGCAATCCTAAGGGTGCAATCAGGCTGTTTACGATGACTGCCAACAGCAGCACCAACCGCACCGAGCTAACTGACTCCGGAGCTGGAAGCAATGAATCATTCCCTGTTGACATCGCTGGCCCATACTACTACACCCCTGGAAGCATTGACAAGAAATTTGAGGACTGCACAGCAACAGGCCAGGACACTGATGGCGATGGCTTGACTGCTGACAACGACCCTGACTGCACGTTGTTCAAGAAGTTCGGATTTGTTCCATTTGAAGGAGGGCCTCAATGCACTGACGGGAAGGACAATGACAACAATGGCAAGACAGACTGTGCCGACTTCAGCTGCAAGTACGACCCCTTCTCGGGCTGCGGCTTCGGGATGACCTGTGACTCAACTGACAAGAGCCCGCCAGCCCTGAAGTGGTTTGAAGCCGCAACTTTCCCGGAAGGCGCAGCCATATCATTTGACTCTGACGAGCCCGCCAACGGCACGGTTACGTTTTACAGCAATGACAGCAAGTGCAACATCTTAAACTCTACTATGCTTGACTTCGGCTTAAACGACTCAACGATAGGCAATGAATACAGGTCGTGGCATGACACCATGATTGACAAATCTTCTGTCGGCGCAACGCTTAGCAGCAACAAGACATACTATTTCAAGTACAAGATGTGCGACCTTTGCGGTAACTGCATGATAAGCGCCTGCCAAAACTTCACAACAGCAACAAGCTACAAGTCATACGTATTCAAGCCAGTGCCCCTTGCTGGGCTGCAAATAGACATTCCACAGCTGGGAGTGACTGGCGACAACATGACTTACGGCAAGCAGGTTAACGCCTCAATCGGGCAAAACATCGACGTAACCGTAAAAGACCCAAACATTGGCTACAACATCACCTTGCACAATGTTTCGGTGTTTGCAGCCGCAACCATAAACATAAGCACCATCTACAACTCAAACTCCACCAGCAAGATGGTGGGCATGAACACTTCAAGCTGGAACACCGTGCTCCAGAAGCTTGGCGTAAAGTACGTTACCATCACCTTCCCGGACAATGGCACCAAGCTGGTGAAGTGCGCCGAGGATAACATCACAAACTGCGTTGACGTCAGCAGCAACGCCACCTGCACTTACGGCACTTCTGTCACTAACTGCACCATTCCTGTTGGGGCAGGCCTCGGCTTTTCCTACTACGGAGTCCAGGGCTCAAAGACCTTCACAAGCGGAGGGGGAAGCAGTAGCAGCAGCTCAGGCGGCGGGAGCGGAGGAGGAGGATCTGGAGGAGGGGGCGGAAGTGCGTTGGTCTCTGAAAACTTCCTGATCCAAAAGGAGCTGAAAGCTGGTGACATAGCAACTGCGCCTTTCAAGAAGTTTGCTGACATAGCTGTTTCGGAAATCACGTTCACTGCTGACTCTGCAGCTACAAACCCTTCAATAAGCGTCAGGGAAACAAAGCTCGCAACAGGCCAGGATCCCCCGATCGAAAAGGAATCCGGGGCTGTTTACAAATACCTCTCAATCACAAAATCAGTCATTGCAAACGTATCAGGGGCAACGATAAAGTTCTCTGTTCCCAATGGCTGGTTCGCCAACAACAGCCTTGACCCCTCAACGGTCTCGCTAAACAGGCTTGTTTCGGGCAGCTGGGAAAAGCTGCCAACCAAGCAGCTTTCATCTGATGCCAAATTTACAAACTACGAGGCAGAAAGCCCAAGCTTCTCTGTATTCGCAATAGCGGCAAGAAAGGCCGTGACGGCAGCTGCCGCTCCTGAAGCACCGAAAGCCGAAGCCCCTGCACCGCCTCAGGCGCCTACAACAGGGCTGGTGACTCAGGAAGAAGTGGAGGCTGCCGCCGAGAAGCCATCTGTGGAGAAAAAAGGCGGGCTTGGCTCTGCTGCAAAGATAATCATCGGAGCCGTCTTGACATTGCTTGGCATACTGGCTGCTGTCGAGATAATGCACAAGATGCACGGCAAAAGCAAATAAATAGAAGTTCTTAATAGTGGATGGCGGTTCCTTGCAGATACCGCTCTGCCTCGAGCGCTGCCTGGCAGCCCATTCCGGCTGCCGTGACTGCCTGCCTGTACACCTTGTCGTGCACGTCCCCGGCAGCAAACACGCCGGGCAGCTTTGTCCTCATCCTACCATCTGCTTTCAGGTAGCCTGTCTCGTCCAGCTCGAGAATGCCTTTGAACGCTGCAGTGTTTGGTATGTGGCCAATGGCGAGGAAAACAGCGTCTGTTTTTACTTCGCCCAGCTTGCCGCTGTTAACGTCCTTAATCCTGACCCCAGTCACTTTTTTGCCGTCGCCAAGTATTTCCTCAACAGCAGAATTCCAGACGACTTTTATCTTGCTGTTCGCAAATACCCTTTCCTGCATTATCTTGCTTGCCCTGAAGGCATCGCGGCGATGAATTATTGTTACCGAATTAACAACCTTAGCTGAAAATAAGGATTCCTCACACGCGCTGTCCCCCCCGCCGACAACGACTATGTCCTTCCCGCTGTAGAAGTAGGCGTCGCACGTTGCGCACGTGTGCACTCCCCTGCTGAAATACTGTTTTTCCGACTCCAAGCCCAGCATCCTTGCCGAAGCGCCGGTAGCGATTATCACGCACTCTGTCTCTATTTTTTCGCCGTCAACGGTCAACTCATAAATATTATTTTGTTTTGCTTCAAACCTTTCCAAGTCTCCGTCCTTGAATCGTGTTCCGAACCTTTTTGCCTGCTCCTTGCACTTGGAAATCAGGTCAGGCCCAAGCACCCCTTCCGGAAAGCCTGGGTAGTTCTCTACGTCTGTTGTCAGCATCAGCTGGCCGCCTTCTTCCTTCCCCAAAATAACAAGCGGATTCAGGTTTGCCCTTGAGGCGTAAATGGCTGCGGTCAAGCCAGCTATGCCTGCTCCTATTATCACGAGTTTTTCCATCTTCCAAAGGCCGGCACAGGCATTATTTAAATTGTTTTGCCCTTAACATATGTCTGCCAACAGGGCAATCAGGGTCGTGCGCTCCGGGCAGGTAGCCTGTGCTCATCAGGAACTCGCCCACAATCTCGCCTCCGGTGAACTTGAAATTGTTCCTGAAAAGCTCCACCCATTCCTTCTTCCCCATCGGGTGGTGGGAATCAAGCCACTTTTTGAATGAGCCGTTGCCTTTCTGCAGCTCCATTACCTTCCTAGCATTGTGTATGGCTGCCAGAATCTTAAGGCGGTTCCTGATTACCCCTGGGTTCTGCATGAGCCTGTTGACATCATTCTCGCCAAAGCCGGCAACCTTTTCAACCGAGCCGAATTCGCTGTAGATGGCCTTTTTCTTCTTCAGGACAGTTTCAAAAGAAAGCCCGGCCTGGCTTATTTCGAGCACCAGCCGCCTGAAAAGGTCGTCATCCCCTTTTGGGCGGGAACCGTGCTCAGTGTCGTGATGCTCCCTGTGAAAATCCTTGCGGACCCTGGCAAAGCTGCAATAAGAAGCCATGGTTAGTCTGTGTCAACTCTCGGGGCCAGTATGAACGCCATCATTACCTTGTCTACTGCGGCGTAGGTGAGCCTGAGCGGGTAGTCCTTGTTGAACTGGATTAAAACGCGGTCTGAGAGCTTGCTGCCCTCAATCATCTTTTTGAGGTATTCTATTGAGTATTTTGCCTTGGTTTTTTCCTTTGCTGTTATCTTTACTGTTTCAGAGTCGCTGATTTCTATGGCTGCCGTGTTTAGGTCGCCTTCTGCCTGGAGCGAGAGCTTGCCCGGCTCTGCGACCAAGCTCACTGACTCGGAAACTATGTCGGCATCGTTGATTGCCTCGTTGAAGAGCGCGGCATCTGCTTCAATGTTGACAGGGAAAGACAGCTCAGGCACCTTCTGGTCCTTTTCCTCCATGTCGATTATGGGCAGGCTGAAGGTCCTTGTGGAAGCTGATTTGAGCTGTATCTTCAGCTTGTTGGCGTCAAGCTCCAGCGTGAGCATGTCCGTTGGGTTGGCTCGCCTGAGTATCTGCCTCAGGTTTGTGAGGTTTATGGCTATGTCGGATGGCTTTTCAACGTCATACTCTGTGAACGCTGTTGGCAGGAGCTTGAATATCACCATTGCCACGTTCGCCGGGTCCATTGCCACAAGCTCTATCCCGTCGCTGGAAATCCTGAGCTTTGCCTCATTCACAAGCTCCGAGATTATGGATATGCTTTCCTTTAAGTACTTCGGCTCTGCAAGCGTCAGCCTCATGTTCCAAACCCCCAAAAAACTAAACAGCCAGAATGACGGCTGCAACCAATAAGCTGCTGCATCCACACGTCTATTTATATATTTTTTGCAGCAAACAGGAAAGCCAGTGCGCATAACTGCTGCGGCAGAAAGGTTTAAAATGAGCGCGCCTCTGCCTCTCGGTCATGGCCAACCTTGTTATTGTCGGCTCAGTGGCCCTGGACACTGTAAAGACTCCTTTCGGGCAGGTTAAGGACGCGCTTGGGGGAGCAGCTACATATTCCAGCTATGCAGCGTCATTCTTCTCGAAGCCAGGCATTGTTGGCGTTGTTGGCAGTGACTTTCCGAAGCAGCACCTGCAGCTTCTGCAGCAGCGAGGCATAAGCACAGAAGGCGTAAAGGTTGACAACAAAGGCAAGACGTTCAGGTGGGAGGGCTATTACGAGTACGACATGAACGAGGCAAAGACGGCCAGGACAGAGCTTGGCGTCTTCGCCAGTTTCAAGCCGCAGCTGCCATCAAGCTACAAAGACGCAGAGTATGTCTTTCTCGCAAACATCGATCCTGAGCTGCAGCTGGACGTGCTGAGTCAGGTCAGAAAGCCAAAATTAACACTGCTGGACACTATGAACTACTGGATAAACAACAAGAGGCGGCAGCTGCTTGAAGTTGTTAAGAAAGTTGATATTTTGCTGCTGAACGACAGCGAGGCGCGGCAGCTGTTTGAGACGCCGAATCTCGTGAAGGCAGCGGCAGCAGCGCTTAAGCTCGGGCCAAAATTCGTTATCATAAAGAAGGGTGAGCACGGCGCGTTGCTGTTCGGCGATGGCAGCCACTTCTCAGCCCCAAGCTACCCTCTCGAGAACATTCGCGATCCGACCGGTTGTGGCGACAGCTTTGCAGGGGCCTTGATTGGCTATTTAGCAAGTAAAAGCAGTGGCCGCAGCGGCAGCAATGATAAAGTAAAAACCGAAAAAGAACTGAGGAAAGCCATAATTTACGGCTCTGTTGTTGCCAGCTTCAACGCCGAGGACTTCAGCCTTGAACGGCTGAAGAGGCTGACAGCAGCAGAGATTGAAAAGCGGTA
>CAZBFZ010000032.1:0-7424 GCA_964491245.1 uncultured Methanosarcinales archaeon | reverse complement strand
CTTAACCGAGCACGTTGCCGACATAAAATCAAAGGTGGGTGCTTTCAAGTTTCAGCTTGCGGACTTGAGGCCTGACAAGGGCTCATACGATACAGAGGTCGTTGCGAGGATAAAAGGGCAGAGCGTTGAGATATTCCTGAGCTTTGCATAGCGTTAAACATGTAAAATGAAGCTGCCGTTCCTAAGCTGGAATTTTGACCGCGTGCCGCTTAAGTACCGCAAGCTGGCGCTGCTGTACGCGGCTGATGCTGCCAGCTCTCAGGGTTACTGCAAAAATAACGCCAGAACCGTGCTGGAAGAAAGCGTGGAAGACATTCTGTTTGGCGCAATTGCCGGCAGCCTTGCGGGCTTAGCTGTTGGAGAGCCTGTTAAGGGAATGGCAGTAGCTGCTGTTGCCGCAGCTGCTCACGAAGCTGCCAACGCAGCCAGGTTGTTTGCAGTTTCACGCACTACGAGCTGGAAAAAAGCCTCAGAATTCGAGAGGAAAAAACTTATGGCGCTAAACCGTGTTGTAGCACTGATGGACTTTGAAAGGTACAACGCCATGGCTGTGATTGCAAGCACTGCTTTTTACGGCTTGGTTGTTGGCGCTGCTGCGACGCTGTGGAGCGAAGGCTGGAGCGGCTTTTTGTTTGGCGCTGCTTACGGCTTGATGCACGGCTCAAGGCTCCTTTATAGTGCGACAAAACTCTTTGGCAAGCTGAGAAGCAGCAGACTTACTTCTTCACAATCGCATACGTGTGCGTGACGTAAACAGCGTGCGGCCTGAACTTGAGCTTGAACTTGAGGAGGGGCATCGGGCTTCCTCCGAAGTCTACTGTGCTGTAGCCGCTTTCCTTGAGCCTGTAGAGGTCGTCGAGGTTTGCAGCTTCGCCAAGCCCTTCAAAGCCGTAGTTGCATATCCCAATTGCAGAGTAGTACGCACCTTCACTGTTCGGGATCTCCCATCCGGCAGTTATGCTGCACGGCTGCCCGTTAACAACCATTGTTTTTGCAAACTTTGTTCCTTCAAAGCCGAAGTCTATCAGCTTGAGGTACCTTTCGTAGTAGGCGAGGTTGGAATCCTTCCTGTTAGCGCCCAGCCCCCTTAGTTTTCTGCGCTCAACCCAATCAAGCACGATCTTCCTGAGCTGTTCCTTGCCGACTGACTGGCTGTCAACAACTTCCACAGAATGTTCAGCATAAAACCTGTTCTTGATGTTGCGGAGCTTCTTCCAGTCCTCTCCCTGCATATCTTTACCGTCCCACTTGTCCATGCTGAATACCGGCCAGTAGAGGGAGAACCTCGGAGAGAGTGCCCTGTAGCTGTCGCTTTCGAACGCCTTCAGCGTCCGGCTCCTCAGCGCATCATCCTGCTCGACCACAAACTTTTTTATTGGGAGTTTTGCAAAGCAGGTGTCCAGTGCGTCGTGCAGCACCTCAACCTGCTTTTCCCTTGGCGCAAGGGCGTCCGAAATCATTACGATTTCGCCTGCGCTTTCCCTGTAGGTTGCGAGCACGCCATAGCCCTCGCCTGACTTGAGGAAAATGTTTTTGGAGCCGCTTTCGGCAGCGGTCAGGAAGTATATGTAGTTGTGCTCAGCAGTACGGCCAAATTTTTCTATGCACCTCTTTGCTTCAGCGCCAAAATCCTCTGGCGCGTCAATTAATTCCATTTCAACGCAGTTTATGCTATTCTTGTATTTAATCTTTTTCACTTTTTTCATTTTTGCGAAAACAGCTGCAACTTTGCAAAAAATTATAAAACAGCAGTCCAGCAGCACTACGAAAATGCCGCTGTTGCCTGAGGAAGGGGAGATGCGTGAGGTAACGCTTGCCGATAAGGGGCTGTTTCAAAAGTTTTTCTCAGGCGTGAAGGAGCCGCTAGCTGACACGACATTCACGATGCGCTACATCTGGGCAGGGCCGCTGAAGCACACGTGGACAATTGTAAACGGCAACCTGTGCGTTTTCGGCTACGACAAGAGCCGCTATGTCCTGTGGGGCCCTCCTGTTGGAGGGGCAAAGCTCGCAGCCACAATCATGGAGTGCTTCAGGATTGTTGAAGGCATGAATAAGGCTGCGGGTGTTTCCGCAAAGGCTGCTGCTATTTACATCCCGCAGTGCCTGAAAGAAGATTATGAAGCAGTTGCGGCAGAGATTGGGGCAACGCTTGGTTACTGGACGCAGGATTACGTTTACAAAACCAGTGACTTGGTTGAATTGAAGGGAAAGGAGTTTGACTCAAAAAGGAACAAGGCAAACTTCTTCATGAAAAACTACAGCTACTCTGTTGAGGAGTTTGACTTTGGCAGCCACTTTGATGACTGCATGCGGCTTACGGAATTGTGGAAGGGGCAGAAGGAAGAGGCTGATGACGGCTCCTGGAGGTATGAGATTGGCGCTGAAACAGAGGTTGCAAAAACGCTTCTGAAGTTTTCAAGGGAGCTTGGCGTGAAAGGCATTGTCTTGAAGGTTGACGGCAGCGTTATCGGGTATAGCTTAGGCGAGCGCCTTGCTGAAGGCATGTGCAGCAACATCGTGGAGAAGACCTTTTCTTCGGTTAACGGCGCTGCGCAGTTCATTTTCAGGGAGTTCGCAAGGCAGTGGTCGTCTTATGAGTTCCTGAACGCCCAGGACGACTTTGGAGTTGATTACCTGAAGAGGGTTAAGCTTTCCTACCACCCTGCACGGCTTATAACCAGTTACTGTTTGGAGAAGAAGTAGCCGATTAGCTTGTAGACCAGCTTTGCGGCAAGCACATCAGGGGCGTGGTTGCCTGGAATCGGCATCAGCTCGGTAACATCGAAGCCAACAACGTTCTTCACAGCTGCAATCCTTCGCATAAGGTTGAGCATCTGGTACCACTGCATCCCTCCCGGCTGGGGAGTCCCAACCGATGGCATGACCGAAATGTCAAACGCGTCCAGGTCGATTGTGATGTAGACGTTTTTCCCAAGCGATTTGACAGCCTCATCCATCCAGTCGTTATTGTCGTGAATGTCATTTGCAAAGAATATTTTTATCCTGCCGTTGCTGCTGTTGATGTGCTCCATCTCCTCCTCGGCTATGCTCCTCACTCCAACTGAGACGAGGGGGCACATTTCCGATATCCTCCTGGCGACACAGCCATGGTTGTAGCGGTTTTCTGCAAGCTCGTCCCTCATGTCAGCATGGGCATCAACATGGAGCACTGTCAAGTCAGCGTGAAGCTCCTTGTGCGCCTTCACAGAGCCGCTGCTGATGGAATGCTCACCTCCGACAACAACAACCTTTTTGTTGTCGCCAAGCAGCACCTTAACAGCTTCGTATACCCTGTTGACCATCCTCGCGGCATCGTCAACAACTTCCATTTCATCCAGGGTGCATACCCCGATGCCGGAAAAGTTCTTTCCGGTCTCCTCATCGTAGAACTCGAGGCAGCGGCTTGCCTCAATTAATGCGCGAGGCCCGTTCCTGGTGCCTGGCTGGTAGGTTGTTGTGGCATCGTAAGGCACAGGCAGTATTGCCACCTTTGCCTTGTCATAGTCTGCCAGCTCGTGCGGTATCGCCCCGAAGTTGAACGGGAGGTAAAAGTGCGGGTTTTTGTTCGCCATTTTCTTTCAGCCCAGCAGCGATGCGGCAGCTATTTTAAATGTTTTTGTAAGAGCTGAGTTTAAGAAAAGAAAAGCTGTTATGGTCAGCGCACAAGCGTTCGCTCTTTATTGGCGATGACAGCCGCCTTTTGCACGTTTCTCGGGTAGTGCTTGACAAAGTCCCTTCCCCTCTCAAGCCTGTTGAGCTCAACGCGCTTGGCGCCAAGCTTTTCCATGAGGTACTTAGTCGCGGTATCCTCGCTGAAGTATTTGCACGAGAATATGTCAAAGGATGCAAAGCCATCAACTGGAAATGTGTGTATGGCTATGTGGCTCTCAACAAGGATGACAAAGCCCGTTAAACCGCCCTTGTCAAACGAGTTTGCCTGCGCAGGAATCGGTGTCAGCTGCGGCGCTGAAAACTTGTGCATGCCAAGCATTTCCGGCATCTCGTTGAGCATTTTGTGGATGTAATTGTAGTCATTCAGCTTTTCCTTGTCGCATCCGTAAAGGTCCAATGTCAAGTGTGGCCCGAACATTTTACTGGTTAGTCACCTCGTTTTTTACAATCTGAGAGAATAAGATGTAGCGCGAGCTAATTTGCCCAGATAAGATACGGATATTGCAATACAAATCCGTATTACTGTCTGCCTCAATATGTGATTTCATTTGCACCAATTTTTTATGTGAACCAATTATGGAAACGCTTATATTTAAACTTAACTGTTTTTTGTTTTTCCAGGAAAGATTTTGTTAAAAAGTTTTGATAAATTTGTTTTATTTTTGTTTGCAATAGCGCTTTCAGCCAAAAAAATGCTCATTTGATGCTATTAGCAGCGGAAAAATAATTGACGCATCGCCAAAAACCGTTACGTCCTTCGCTTCCTCGCTGATTTTCCCCCACGACTTGGCCTCGCTCGTGGTTGCTCCTGACAGCGAGCCATGGTAAGGCGAGCTGCTGTTGACATAGACTGCGTAATCAAGCCCTCCTCCGAGGATGTTTGAGATTATTGTGTGGTGCTTGGCAATTCCACCTCCGAGTATAATTGCGCCAACCTTACCGCTTCCTTTTTTCTTGGCCGACATGGCAAAGTCTATTGCCTCAATAGCGCTTTTGAGCTCGTCGACCCTGAAATCGGGGTGTGTCTGCTGGAAAAATGCCAGCTGCAGGCCAACCGCGCCATCGCTTATTCCCGGGCAGAAGACTGGAATGCCGTTCCTTGCCGCGTGGTAAACAAACGAGTCTTCAGTGTCGAGGTTAAGCCCGATTTGCCTTATCAGCTCAGTCGCTGTGAAGTCGTGGCTGCTGCTGTTGTTATAGATTTTTTTTAAGACATCAGTTATTTTTTCTTCGAGGTACTCGTAGCATTCGTTTGGCACGAAAAGGTTTCCCATCCTGTTGATGCCTTTCCTGCCCAGCTCGGCGTCGTCTGCCTCGAACGTTCCCTGGAGGTAAGGCATCTTTGCCCTTGTGATGTCCTCATCAAGCGCGCCGCTGCTGACAACCAGGGCATGAACCTTTTTTCGTTTGACGAGGTCGATTATTATGCCGCGGATGCCTGACGCGGAGATGTTGGATGTGAAGCTGAGAAATATTGTTGCATTGTTCTCTGTCATCTCGCGGAGTATCTCTGCCGCAACAGCTATGTTGTGCGTCTGGAATCCTGAGTTCATGAACTGCCTGACGAGCTCGGCAACGGTTATTCCCTTAGTGAGCCGGATGTCATTGACGGCAGGATGCGGGTTTGCTGTGCCATGAGCTGCATCTTTCATTGCAATCGCCAGTGCTGCGGCTTTGTTTAAAATTAATTCGGTTCGCAGCGATGCACAGCCTATAGAAAACTATTTATACTCAATTCTTAAAAGTTTTAGTTGGTTATAGAGACGGCATAACCGTCTCTACGCATCGGCCCTGCCGATGCTGTTTTGGTGTGCAAGGGCTGATTTTTGATGAAAGGTGAGAAAAAGGTTTCCAGCGAGACTCCGCTGTTTGAGCTGACCCTCAGGAAGTACGAAAAGCCGCAGACCAAAAAGGAGCGTGTTCTTGTCAAGAGGTTGTGTCTTAGCCTCGGCCTGCTTCAGCCCGGAGATTCCAGGGATGTCATTGTTGATGTGCTTCATGTTCTTTTCAGGAGCAGGAAGAAAAAGCAGCTGCTCAGCGTTGATGACATTGAGAAGAAGGTCGTGATGAACAGGAAGCTGCACAAGCTTGCCCAGCAGGGCATCGCTCCGTCAAACATAAGGCGCCAGGTCAAGCGGCTTAGGAACCTTATGCTTGTTGAGAAGGTGAAGAGCAAGTACAGGATTTCGGAATTCCTTGGAGTGGGCGAGATTTTCGCCGAAAAGATCGAGAAGTTCATTCTTGCAGGGGTAGTGCAGCGGGTGAAGGAATACCTTTCAGCCGCTGACGAGCTGTTCGGGAAAAAGTGAAGCAGCACTGCAAAACGTAAGCGAACTTTCTCAAAGCATCACGCAGCATGAGCAGTACACTCAACGCAATGTAGATACTGCAAACTATATTTTCACGGCTAGAAAACTATTTAAATGAGTTATTATCATTAAGTAGTAACATTTAATGGGGCGTGACAGAATGAAACCAGAGATAAAAAATCAGCTTAATTTCCTTAGGTCGGCATTGCCATGGAAAGGCAGTTACGATTGCAATTACGAGGGACGCCCACGCATAGAGAAATTGCCATTGGGTTTCCCGTTATTTCCGTGGCAGAAAACGCTGGGAAGCTATCATGCAATTGTTGAGAAGTCAGATTTAGGCGTGCCAGTCGCCATACCGCTAATGTTAGAGAATCCGGATCCAGAAACAAAGGCAAACTTACAGCGGTTGCTTGAACACTCAAGAAATGGCGATCAGATTTATTTGCGGGGAAGAAATATTGTGAGGGTTGACGGCCCTGATAATATCGGATCTTTGCTAAAAGATAGCCTGGAGGTTTGGGTAAATCTTCTCACGCTTAAAGGTTTTCACCATATTGCAAGAAGGGAAGTTTACTCCGGCACCATTGAAGTAAACGGAGCACCAACCTTTCAGTATTATGTTGATATGTCACCTCAAATGAGGCGTGGCGGGATTTCTCAGATTGCCGCTTTGGGATAGTCCTGTTAGGGATTCCAAAAGAATCCGGAGGACAACCAGCCTGTTTCTTCCGTCGCAGAAATAGCAAGATTTAAATAGGAGCTTGTTTAGAGCAGCGTTTGCTCCTCGAGAAAACGGAAAAATAATTCTGGGGGGAAGTCGCGCTAAACGCGAAATAAAAAAAACGGGGGTGCGCAGAATGGCACAGAAAGTTGCAAAAGTGGGTGTAAGGAAGCAGAACGGCTACCTCTATTTCGTAGACAAGAGAGGCAACGTCGCCAGGGCCAAGATGGTCCGCGGCGGGAAGAAGAAAGGAAAGCAGAAGCAGGAAGTAGTTGCAAAAGCCGGCGTAAAGAAGGAGAAGGGGTACCTTTACTTCATTGACGGCCAGGGCGACATCTCCAGGGCCAAGATGGCAAGGGGAAGATAATTAATTCTTCCTTTTTTTCTTTTTCTTTCTCTTATTCAATATTTTGCAACAGCAGAAGCAATGAGAAATTATAAAGCACTGGACTCGCCTGGTTATTTTCCTTTAGCTTCCTTCTTTCCCAGGTTGCGAAGGCTGTTAATCGCCGCAACAGGGTCAGAGCTCTCGTAAATGTAGGAGCCGGCGACGAGTATGTCTACGCCTGCAGCTACTGCCTGCCTTGCTGTGTCGCCGTTTATGCCGCCGTCGACCTCTATCTCAACGTCGAGCTTTGACTTGTCTATCATTTCCTTAAGCTTCCTGATTTTTGGCAGCATCCCCCTGATGAAATGCTGGCCGCCGAAGCCGGGGT
>CAZBFZ010000031.1:0-7507 GCA_964491245.1 uncultured Methanosarcinales archaeon | reverse complement strand
CAGTTATGTATATTTCCAGCTAGAACGAGCAGTTTCGATGTCCAGTCGAACTGTCCGATATGTCAAAACAAATTGTCCGATGATGTCCGATTAAACCCGGTCGTTGTCCAGACGAGCGGATTTAGTCCCGATTTCTGATATTTTATCCCAAAAAAACTAAATTGAAGCCTTTTCTCTGATATTTAAAGTATTTAAGCATTTCGCAATTTAAACATATATACTACAGCGTAATACTAGCACAGTAGTGTGGAAAAGTCGCCAATTCTGAGAAATTGATCAAGCTTCCAGCCGGCCAATGCGGTTCTTAATGGCGCTTATATTCTCGTTTTTGATTGACCTTTTTGCGAAAAAGGTCAGGCTGAGGCAACTTGTTGTGACCGTTTGCATTTTATGCAAAGCCACTGCTGCCCTTTGCGCCGCCGCATCGTTACTCGCTTGGTCTCAAGCGGGTGTCGCTTTCACGGCTGGTTAGCTCGCGTCCTGAATTCCTTATTCGCAAACACTTTCTGCATCACCTCGCAGCTTATCCTTGTTCAGGACAAGTGCTGTCGTAGCTAAACGGCTATTTATAATTTGGGTATATACTGCAATAGTTAAGAAAAGGATAAGCTAAGCAAGCCCAAAAAAATTCACGGCTTCGCTGCTGTCTCCCTCATGAACTTTTCAACCAGGACGTTGGCCGAGTAGCCGTGCTTGGAGCACCATCTCATGTATTCGTCGTATGCTGACCTTTCAACTACCATGTCAAGCTTTATCTTTGATATCCCTTTTGGGGTTGCTGCCATAATCACCACCTCGCTTATTCTGCAGTTCCTTGCCTGTTTATAATGGTATGCGAAAGTGCAAGCAAAAAAATATAAATCAGAAGCTAATCCTGAAGTCCCGATGGGAGATGTTGTTGAGCTTAATGCTATAGTAATATTAACTCAAGTAGCGGCAATATCAGGTTACTCTCTTGAGTATTTTGGTTCTGTGCCCCGCTTGGGTGCTGGCTTTTCAGGCAAAACAATAAAAGAAGCAAAGGCGAAGGCGGCTGCCGCTGTAAAACTTTTTGTTGAGTCCGGTTTTCCTGACCACGAACAAAGCAGGCTGGAGGCAGCTTCGCTCGAAGAAAGGCTAAGGTCTGCCAACGGCACTGCAATAAATCTCGGTTCTGTTGATGTCTTATGCAGCGGGCACCCACCTTACATTCCAAGCAACGAAGTAAGGGTGACCTTCTACCAATTCACCCAACAAGGTTTAGCCAGCAATGACTAAGCAGAAATACGGCATATGCCATAACTATAAATACCAAGAATCCCAAAATAATTGCAAGGGTGTATTCTCAGCGTTTTCGCTGCAGAGCGGGAGAGCAGTAGGGCAGAAGCAAAGTAAAAGAGGACGTTTACCTTGTCCCTTGACGGCGCTAGGCTTTCAAAGCACGATCGCTATGTCGAGGAGCTCTGCACGAAAATAAAGGACAGCTATGATTCTGTTTCCAAGCACGTAACAATTAGGGCGAAGAAGCGCATGCTTGCCGAGGTTGACGTTCTCGCCAAAAGGGGCGATGACGTGGACCTTTATGAGGTTAAGTGCTCTCCAAGGATTACTAAAGCCAAGAGGCAGCTCAGGAAGCTCAGCAGGTATTTGGGAGGGGGAATGAACATTGCCAACTGCTATTTCTACTGCGGCAGCTCGCACAGCATAATGACCGTTTTGCTGAAGTGACTATCTTCCTGCCATTATAGCTATGATTATGCCTACAAGAATCCCGATTACAAGCCCAAGCAGGAAGTCTATTATGCCTTTTGAGAAGAAAAGGTGGGTGGTGTTGGAGCTTCCCAGAGCGAAGTAGTGGGCAAGGAACCGCCTTGCCTTTGGCGCGCTTGCCGGCTTTGAAAGCCTGATTACAGTTCTGAATTTAGCTTTGGCCATTTTAACCTGTCCGAAACCGATTTTTCGCCTCTTTTATTCTCAAA
Source organism: uncultured Methanosarcinales archaeon (assembly GCA_964491245.1). Lineage (GTDB taxonomy): Archaea > Nanobdellota > Nanobdellia > Woesearchaeales > UBA10216 > UBA10216. Next base: position 5,549 of record CAZBFZ010000031.1, on the reverse strand, counting down.
ATGTTTGTTGGTGCTTCGCTTTTTATTAAGCTTTCTGTTTTTTCATTCAATATTGCCTGCTTGCGCTGAACAAACCGGTTGGGTGCTGGAGCGATTCAAGGATTGCCATGCTTTTTGTTATCACGTTGAATCACTCTGTTTTGTGCTTGGATAAAGCGCTATGAACTAATCCAACTAACACGGCAGCAGGTGCGTCTTTCTGTACGTGGGCAAAGGCTCCGTTATCCACCAAAATTCCAGCGAAGTTATCATACCAGTGGGGGGCGCGGTAATTCGAAGCCTCCAGTGACGTTATTATAACAGGAATTGAGTTATAATTAGTTTTGACGTATTTGAGCACATAAAGGCAGTCTGCTTCGCGTGGTAGTTCAAAGTCTGCCAGAACAACCCCTATTCTTCCTCCACCAGCAACAGCGTCGTCAATTGTCCTAATAGCGTCTGTTGCACTCGCGGCCTCGCAAATCTTGGCTGAGTCAAATCCGCCAATAATTTGTAAAACAGCGCGAAGACCTTCCCTAAGTCCTTGATGCGTTGATACAAGCAAAACGTCGTAATCCATTTCTAACCCCACTCTCCCGCCCCAGATGAGCAAAACGCCATTTATAAATCTTTCGTTTTTAGTTACTTATAAGTGGTTAAAATAGAAAGGTTTATATATACTGTTGTTGGCTATGCGCCTCTTCATGGTAAGGACGTTTAAGTTACAGAACGCTGAAACTTACGTAGTTGGACCGCCACCTGAACGCGTTAGGATAACTGGAGTGTCATATGGGACTGTGGTTGCTGGGCATGATTTCAGTGAAGGAAAAGGATTTGTCGGGTTCTTCCAGAATCCGGAATCCGAGGCGCTTGAGCAGATGTGCAGGGAAGTCAGGGAAAAATTTGACACTGGCAGGCTCGAACTCACGTTAGTTGGGATGGTGGCAATTCCAGGTGGCAATTCAACAGGCATCGACTACGTAAGTGGGCGCATACTGGAAGTCAGGAAGAGCGTCGCTGCCGCATTACGGCGCATTGGAGTTCAGCCAATCAGAATGCAGGAGCGCTACCAGGGAAGTGGCTTGGCTAGTGTTACTTTTAACCTCGGAACAGGAAGGATGCAGGTGATAACCCCTTCTTCGTACGATGGCAGCTTCGGCAAAGGCGGAAATGACGGGGCCGGTAATCAAAGCACGGTAAACAGTGAGCAGCACGGCCCCCTTGAAGTGGATGAGAGGGGGCTAGTTGACCCTCCGGAGCCAAACAAGGAAAGGTTTTGGAAAAGGGCAGGGAAATTGAGGAAATAGGTTTATAAGTCCAGTGTTGTTTTCTTGTGAGTATGACCCTTTACCTCATCGGCATCGGCCTCAACAACGAGAAAGACATTTCAGTGAGAGGACTTGAAATCATCCGCGGCTGCGATGCGGTCTACTTGGAGAGCTACAGCTCGCTCCTCAACTGCAGCATCCCTGATTTGGAGAGGTTTTATGGCAAGAGAATTATTGCTGCTGACAGGAAGCTTGTTGAGCAGAGCGAGGAAATCCTGGCTGCTGCCGCTGTGAAAAACGTTGCTTTGTTGGTTATTGGCGACCCCTGGGGCGCAACCACTCACATTGACATGATGCTGAGGTGCCGCCAGAAAAACATACCTTTCAGGGTCGTAAACAACGCCTCAATCATCACCGCTGTCGGCATTACTGGCTTGCAGATTTACAAGTTTGGCAAGACAACATCTGTTCCCTATCCTGACAAGAGCTTCAGGCCCGAGACATCCTATGAAATAATCAACCAGAACAGGCTGCTGGGCCTGCACACGCTGCTTCTGCTTGACATCAGACCTGAATTGGAAAAATTCATGACAGTTGCGGAAGCAATTGACATACTTTTAGAAATTGAATCAAGAAAGCAGCGGAAGGCATTTACGCCAGAGACTTTTTGCGTTGGCTGCGCAAGAATAGGTGGCGAAAATTTCATCATAAAGGCAGCCGCGGCCAAAGACCTCAAAAAATTTGATTTCGGGAAGCAGCCGCACTGCCTCATTGTCCCAGGAGAGCTGCACTTCGTTGAGGAAGAGGCGCTGCGGCAGTGGAGTTGATATAATTTTTAAATTATGGCCTTTTCCCGATTCACTATGGCGCTTGTAAAGGTTCCCAACCTGGAAGACATCATTCTCCAAAAAGAATGCCTCTTGAAAAATCCCAGAAGAAAGGTTCCGAAAGCTATCGGCTTTGCCGGCGTTGACATCTGGCTGCCAAGGTACATCAATCTTGGCTGCGCGCAGTTCATTAAAGAGATTGATGAGCAGCTTCCATACGACGAAGTCGTTTTTTTGGCAACATGGCACGTCAGGGAGATTACTTTGGCCTACATTTATGAGTTGGCCGATTTGGCTGGTATGCAAGCCGCATACTTTGCCACGGATGAAGTGATGAGTCAGAAAAGGAAGAACCTGCAGGACATTGCCTTCCTTGGCATTGCAAAGCTGGCTCTGGAGCGGGCTGGAATGACAACCGATAAAAGTTATGGCAGGATAATCGACGCCCTTATTGTTAGCAGACTTTATACTGATGGGAAACTTAACTGATGCCAGGCTTTTGCTTTCCCGACGAGAAAATCCTGAAAATCAAAACATTTAAATATATGTCTCAAAATAGAGTTTTGAGTTATCATAAGCCCTGTTGGGCGTTCGTTGGTTGTTTGTTGGGTTGCATAAGTGTTTTTGGGGTGCTGTTAGTTGATGCAGAACAAGGAGATTTTCAATGTTTTTTTCAGGGAAAAGCCTGCCATGATGCTTCTTGGGCTGAAGAACACGAAGTCGGGCGTTTACGCTTCTTCCTTGGCCAAATCGATTGATTGCACTTACTCCCATGTTGTCAAGATTCTTCAGCAGATGCAGAAGTCCGGCCTGGTAAACTTTGAAAAGCAGGGCCGCCTGAAGCTTCTCACGCTTACCAAGAGCGGCTCGGATGTTGCTGACCACATAGACAACATCAGGAACATTCTTTAAGCTGTATTATGGCAGAATGAGCTCATCGCTGTCTTTTTCCATTTCGTCAAGCTCCTGCACGCCAATCTCGTCCACTGACTGCTCTGCCTGCGCTATTTCCGGAACGAGTGCTGGCTGTTCCTGCACGACTGGCTGCGGCAGTTGCTCACCGGTTATGGGGGACTGCTTTGCGCATCCCGCAGCAACCAATAATATCGTGAGCATCACCGCAATAAAAGCTGGTATTGTTTTGTTCATTTTCGTTTGCCTTCCAATCTAGGTTGCAGCTGCGGCTGCCTCCTCGTTTTCATCTTCAACCACGAGTTCCTGCTGTCCCTCGCAGGGCTTTCCGCCCAGCTCCCTGACGTCCTTGCGAATGCCTTCGAGCATCCTGTGAGCTTCCTGAACCAAGTTGCGGGCTTCTCTTACAAGCATTTTGCCTTCTGCGATTTTTGTCTCGTTGTCGCTGCCGAGAAGCTCCTTTGCCTGGCTGAGCTTTTCCCGCGCAGCGCCCAGCTTGCTGCTGAATTCCGCAATCTTAGCATCAACAGCTGACGTGTCTGTGCCGTTGGCTTCTAGGCCAGCTAGTGCGCAGTCAAGCTTCTTCTCCATAACTTCGCTCCTGTGGATTACGCCGTTTATCTCCGCCCTTAATAGCCCTTGTGAATGGGCTTCGCTTGCGCGCTTTACCTTCTTTACCGCATCTTTGAGTTCTTTAACGGCATCATTCAATTCTTTCTTTGTTGTTGCAGCGGATATTTTTTGCTTGATAGCGTCAACTTCTGATAGGAGAGCATCGATCTTTGCAACCCTCTCTGCGGCTTCGTCTTCTGGCATGTTTTCTGAGCTTAGTATCTTCTCTTTAAGCTTTCTGAGATGGTTTATCAGCCTGTCGGCAGTCTTTAATGCTGCTTCTTTTGCCCGTTCAACAGCGTTTGTCTCTGCTTTTCGGCATTCGTCAGAAGCGGTCTCGTTGCCGCATGCCCTTAGCTTTTCCTTCGCCTCTTTAAGCCTGTCAAGCCTTTCCTTGTTCTCTTCCTTTACGCTTTTCTCAGCTTCTTTTAGCTTTTCAAATGCCTCTTTCCTTTCCTGGAGCTTTTCTGCTGCAATGGGCCTTACCCTGAAGTCCTCGTCTGCCTTGACAACCCTGAGCTTTGCCAGCCTCGCCTTTGCCTCTTCCGGAGCGAGCCCTTCAACCTCTTTCAGCCGCGCCCTGTCCAGCGCCTTGACCTTTCCCGAGTCAGAATCCGCGACCTTTGCCCTGATGGCTTCGCGCTTTTCCTGCGCAGCTTCCCTGGCGTTCTCACGCCTCTCCCGCGCCTTTTCCTGCATGCTGTCTTTTTTTTCTTCAACAGCAGCCTTGAGCGTTTCTATTTTGCCTTGCACCCTTGTCTGGACATTCTCTTTTCTCGCCTGCGCTTTTTCCGGTGCAGCAGACTGCTTTTCAGGAGCGCGCTCTTTTGCAACAGCAATCGCTTGCGGCTTTTCCCGGGCTTGGGCTGCATCCCCTGACTCAGCGAAAACAACAGGCGCTATCACCAGGCCTATTAAGGCTATAAAGAAAACCAGTGAGAGCTCCACGCTTTTTGCCATGGGATATTCTTCGGGCGGGCGTTATAAATAGTTTTCGGTATGCGTAATTGCAAAACATTAAATATAAGCTACAATTATTTTTTTAGTGGCGTTATAAAATGTTTTTAGTTGACAGGAATAAGGAGGGCTTTGTCTCGCTGCCTGCGCAGGAGATTAAGCCAGAGGACGCGAAGAGCATCAGCTCTGACCTGGCTGTCAAGATACTTAAGCTTCTTTCTGAAAAGCCTATGTATCCGATTGAGCTTGCAAGCGCGCTGAAGGTTCATGAGCAGAAGGTTTACTACCACATCCGCAACCTTGAAAAAGCTGGCATAATCAGGGTGGTGAAGCAGGAAGGCAGGCAGGGCGCTGTTGCCAAGTACTACGGCCTGGAGAAGCCTGCGGTTTTTGCCCGCTTCAAGGAAATGGAGGAAACTCACAAGCTCTTCAACATGAAGGCCGGTTCAGAATTTCTTGAGCCGTTCATCAGGGACGGCCAGCTTAACGCCATGATAATTGTCGGCAGCCCCGACCCCCACGGCCCTGAAAAGGCCCGCTCCAAGGATGGCTACTACGGCATGGACCTCGCGCTTTTCCTCGGCACATTCCTGAATTACGTGCCGAAGTTTTACGTTAAACTTGATACAGATGCCAGGGAGGAGGACCTCAGGAACAACAACCTGATACTGATTGGCGGCCCTGTTGTCAACAGTGTTACTTCGGTTGTGAACCCCAAGCTGCCTGTGAGGTTTGATGAGAAGCAGCACTGGGCAATACAGTCGGCAATAAGCGATAGCACTTACCCGACTGACGAGTCGGGCCTGATCGTCAAGGCAAAAAGCCCTTTCAATCCTGACAAGAACGTCTTGGTTGTTGCTGGCAAGCGGTACTTTGGAACCCGTGCAGCAATTATAGCTTTCCTAAAGCATTTTGACGAGCTTGCAAAAGGCAACATCCACGACCGCAGCGTTAAGGCAAGGGTGGTTGAAGGGATAGACCTTGACTCTGACGG
>CAZBFZ010000030.1:3126-7789 GCA_964491245.1 uncultured Methanosarcinales archaeon | reverse complement strand
GCTTGCGTCTATAAATCCTGCAGGGACAATGTAAAGCTCGTAATCAACGAGCGGTCCTTTTGCCCATTTGCCTATAAGCTCACTCGGCTGGATTTTTCTAATAACCTCTGTTTTTCCATATTGTTGCGCAATCTTTTTTACAGCCTCTTCACCAACTACCCACTTCTCATCTCCAACTTTCACAGCAGCATAGCTGCCATTAGGGTCAATCCACAGGTGCGTCTGCCCGAGCAGGGCATCAGGTCTGGTTGTCCCGGCCATTATAACGAGGTCAGAGCCTTTAATCCTGAACTTTGCCCATATGAAGTCCTTTGGGGTTTCGCCCTCTCCTTCTGACCTGTCATGGTCCCCTACCGGCAGGTTGTCCTTTGGGCACCACATGACAGGGTGTTTGCCTTTCTTTACATAGCCCTTTTCCCTCAGCTTGTTGAACTGCCACCTTATGAAGGCATCATAACTTGGATTGAGGTAAGTTGTCTTGAAGGCGTACCTTTCATCAATAGCAAAACCCATATTCTTTGCGTCTTTTAGCGTTTCTTTCGGGAAATACTCGCACCAATATTCAGGATTGGCAAATTTGTGAATTTCCCTTCCGTCAATCCCCATCTTTTTCAGGTTTTCAATCTGCATCGGCTCCTTTTCCTTTACGCGCTGCGCTGCCGCAACCATTCGTTTGTACCTTAACACTACCTCAGAAAACGTGTACGTGAAAAGGTGCCCCAGGTGCAGGAGCCCGCTCATGTAGGGGTAAACTATGGCAACATAATATTTTTTCATGCTGTTATCTGCTTCAGCATGGAAAACCTTTTCTTTCTCCCACTTCTTCTGCCATTTCTGGGCTATCTTGTTGAAGTCGAGACCCTTAGCCATGGGTCTGGTGAAAGGCGAAGTGTTTTTAAAGTTTGCTTCATGTTGCTGCACTTATGAGGAATCTGGCACCGGATATTCAACGGCAGCGGCTTCTAATTGAGGGTTTTTACACTATAAAAGTTAATGAAGGGGTCATCACGGAATACTTTGAGAGGGTAACAAGTGCGCTTGAGCTTAGGATGTATGGCAAGCCTATTATTTTTTCTCCAAGTGGTATCGGCAAGGAAGAAAACCAAGGATATGATGCCTTCATTCCGTTAATTGATTCAGGGATTTCTTTGTATATTTGGTCAAAGGCCGATTTTTTGTCGGTCATGCTTTATACGTGTAAGGGTTTTGATGAATCTAAGGCAATAGAAATAACAAAGAAGTTTTTTAAAATGAGTCAGGTCGAATTTGAGTCGTTCTGATCTACGCCTTCTTGAACTCTGCAGCCGCGTCTATCAGGTCTATGTGGCCCAGGAACAGCGCCCTGCAGCAGTACCTTTCAAGCCCAAGCTCGTCCATCACCTTCTTGCGGTCTTCACCCTTGGCTATTCTCTCGTTGAATTGCGCCCATAAGTGGGCTACCGGCTTTCCGCACGCGAAACACCTTATGTTAATGATCGTTTTGACCACCTCAATTAATTTTAACGATAGCTCTTCTGGGTTGCCGCCCTTGCCTTTCCATGCCTGTTTGGCTTCCTTACTTCTTTCCTTCTGACGTCTGCGACAAGAAGGTGCCTGTCGTATTCGAGGAATGTTTTCTCAAGCTTCTTGTCTCTCGTGAACGCCAGTATGCCCTTTGCCATTGCGAGCCTGGCTGCTTCTGCCTGCCCCATGGCTCCCCCTCCTTTCACGTCAATCTCAACATCAACTTTTGATGCGCTCTCCCCTGCGAGGAGCAGCGGCTCCTGCAGCTTCATCCTGGCCATTTGAGGCTCATAGTAGTCGAGGAGCTTGCCGTTTATAATTACCTTTCCGCTGCCAGGCCTTACTACCGCCCTGGCTATGGCGCTCTTTCTCTTTCCCGAAGCCACTACCACTTTGCTCGCTGTCATTTTTTCCCTACCTTTTCACTGTTGCTTTTTCCTGCATGCTGTAGCCCAGATGCCTGCATAACTCGTTAACGGTGATGTATGAAGCCTTTTTTATTCTTTCCACGCTCGCTTCCGGGATTGTCTTGGCGTCTTCTGATTTTATGTTTGCAGGCATTCCAATGTGGCATCTGACCCTTTCAAACGCTGCCCTTCCCTTAGGCTTTTTCCTTGGCAGCATGCCCCTTATTGTCCTTCTTACGAGCATGTCCGGCCTTCTTGGGAAGTAAGGGCCCTGGTTGACCTGCCCAACGCCAAATTTTTTGGCGTAGCTTTCGAACAGGCTCTTCCTGCTTCCAGTAACAACCGCTTTTTCGCAGTTGACTATTGTTATTGCCCCTCCCTGGAGTGACTGCTTCGCTGCCTTTGCCGCCATTCTCCCAAGTATTAGGTTGGTCGCGTCAATTACGGCCGCTTCTGTTTTTCCTTTTTGTTCCTTTTTTGCATCCATTTTCATCATCCGATTATCCTGACTGCTGTTTCTTTCACTCCATTCTTCAGGAGGTCGTTGAATGTTATTGCCTTGGCGTTGGCTTTTGCTATCTTGTCAATTGCCTGTTGGGAGAATTTCCACGCTGCTATGGTAACGCTCTGGTTCAGCTCTCCTGATGCAAGCACCTTGCCAGGCACAACCACGAGCTCGCCCTTCTTGGCATACCTGCTTATCTTGGAGAGGTTCACCTCCCTTCGCTGCCTCGTTGGCTTTTCCAGGTCGCTGGCTATTCTTTCAAATATGGGGATGTTCTCAGCATAGGCCTTCTTCCGAAGCTCTCCTATCAGGTTCTTCAGGTTTATGTTAGTTGGTCCGGTTCTCATTTTTGTTTCGTTAGCTAAAACAGGCTTGGCACGCTTTTGTCGTACTTGAGGTCCTTCAAAACTTCCTGCAATCCTACTTCTTTTGCCTGCATTGGGGCGTATACAGCTAGCATGTATGTCCTTTCTTTCCGGCCTCCTTGACGGTTCATTTGGCGTTCAACAACTCCTACTTCTATCTCAATACCCCTATAGTTCAGTGTAATGCGCTGTGAAGGGGTGATATCCTGCCGTATTTTCAATCCTTCAGCAATTTTTTGCGCTTCATTCGCCACTATGATTGCAAGGTCCCTTGGCGGTATAGCTGTTGAAACAACGGCATGTTCCCGTTCTCCGAAAACTATGATTTGCGTGAGCTTTTTCTGTGTCATTTTGGTCAACTTTTTCCGGGTTGCTTTATTTTTGGTGGGCTTTTTGCCGTTTTTGGATCAACCCTTTTCGTAAAAGCCCAAGTCGCTGTTGCGACTGGGTCCAGTCGGCCGTTGCCGACTTTGGGGTTGAATGCGTTTTTTGATTGACCTTTTCACGTCGTCTATGACGACGGGACCAGTCGTGTATGACACGACTTGGTTTCTTAAAAAGGTCATGCGGGGGACGTGATTCGAACACGCGCACCCACTAAGGGACTACCCCCTCAAGGTAGCGCATTTGACCAGGCTCTGCCACCCCCGCGGTGAGTGCGAATGGCTTATTCCTTGTTTTCTTTGGTCTCTTTGAGTAGCTTTTCAAACTCCTCAAGGTTCTCGTCGAGTGATTTTGCGGCCTGCTCGAGTATCTCTTTGCAGTCGAGCTGTCCGAAGCTCTCTATGAACATCACGAAGTCGTCTGATTTTTCCACGGTGACTTCGCCGTTGCTTGCTTCCTCGGCAAGCCCCGCTAGGTCTACCGTGAGCAGCTTTTCATCGTTGGCTACGAGCTTGCCGTTCTTTACTTCAAACACTCCAGGAGGGCATGCGTCTGCCACGCTGTGCGGGTCCTTGACGTTGCCTATTTTCACGACCGGCTTGTTCTTGTACCACACGTGTGCAGGGCTCCATTTTGCGTGGTCTTTTCCTGTTCCCAGCACTGCTGTTGCCTCAACCTCTATCTTCTGGCCCTTGAGCAGCTTCACTATTGGCGTCTCTTGGAAGACAGGCTTCACCTTTGGGTCTTTCGACTTTATCTCTGATGCCGTGATTATTCCAGGCCCTTCTGCTTCGAGCGTGAGCTTGACCTGGCAGCTTGCGCATCCTTCGCCGTTGCACTTGCATTTTGAAGGCAGGTTGTATGATTCAATGTCTGTGGTCAGCGGCAGGAGCCCAAGCCTGTGGGCAACCACTTCGTCGTAAAGCACCGAGTTGTTTTTCCGAAGCTCAACGTCTTCTATTGCCATTGTTGGAACGCTTTCCAATATCGCCCTCCTTACAGCGTTGACGAACGGCGCGTTTGTCTTCTTTACAAGTATTGTAAGCTTGTTGTTTTTCTTGTCCGCCTTCACAACTTCAATTTCAACCATTTGGTTCACCTTATACCCTTCGGCCTCTCTTTCCGCCTTTCTTTCTGCAGCTGTCATGCGGCAGTGGTGTGACGTCTTCGATTGTTCCTATCCTTAGCCCCATTCTTGACAGCGCTCGCACAGCCGCCTGCGCTCCCGGCCCTGGCGTGTTTGGGCCGTTGTGGCCTCCTGGGGCCTTTATCTTGACGTGTATGCCTGTGACTCCTTTTTCAATTGCCTGCTCGGCTGCCCTTTTTGCAGCTGCCATAGCTGCTGTCGGAGAGCCTTCAAGCCTGTCCGCCTTGACTACCATTCCGCCAGTAGCTTTCCCGAGCGTTTCTGTGCCTGTTATGTCTGTTATGTGGATTATGGTGTTGTTGTATGAGCTGAATATGTGCGCTATTCCCCACCTTGTTGTTCTTTCCATTTT
>CAZBFZ010000030.1:0-3026 GCA_964491245.1 uncultured Methanosarcinales archaeon | reverse complement strand
GCCTCTGCCTTCACTTCTGCCGTCTTTTCTTTCACTTCAGCTTCAGGGGCTTCTGTTGGTGTTTCCGGCTTTTTCTGCACCCTTTCAGGGTGGAGCTCGCTGGCAATGGCTGATTCCGGGCTGAAAACTATGGCGTCTTCCTCCTCTTTCCTTACGAGGTAGGAAGGCACGCCTATCTTTTTGCCGTTGACGGCTATGTGCTCGTGGACTATGAACTGCCTTGCCTGCGTGATTGACCTTGCCAGTTTCCTCCTGTAAACGATTGTTTGCAGTCTCCTGTCCAGTATGTTGTTCATTGTAAGCCCGAGTACTGTGTCGAGGTCTGCTGTTTCTGTGGTGAGCCCGAGCGACTTGAGCTTTGTCAGGAGCTGCCGCTTTTCCAGTTCTGCCTGTGCTCCTCTTGTTGCGATAAGTTTTTTGGCCTGCGCCTTGAACCTTCTGAGCATCGATTCGGCTTTCCATATTTCTTTCTTGTTTTTGAGTCCGTAGCTTTTGGTGAGCTTTTTTTCCTCTTCTATCCTTGTGTCGTCCCATACCTTGAAGGGCCTTGCGTAGCTTTTCTTGAATCGTCTTGTGTCGCCCATTTTGTCAGTCCGCCACTATTTCTTTTCCTTTCCGCCCTTCTCTTCCTTTGCAGGCGCTGCTGCCTGTGCTCCCTCTTTCTTCTTGACTACGCCGATTACCTTTCCTTTGTTCTTCCTGAAGTTTGACCTTGTGCGCTGCCCTCTTACAGGAGCCCCTATCGCGTGCCTCATTCCCTTGTAGCTTCTTATCTGCTTCATGAATCGTATGTCGCTTTCCTGTGCGAATGTCAGGTTTGCCCCTATGAGGTGCTTGTCTGTGCCGTCTTCGATGTCTTTTCTTCTGTTGAGCATCCACGCTGGGAGCAGCTTTGCTGCGCTGGCTATCGCCTCGTCTATCCTCTTGACCTCTTCAGGCAGCAGGTTTCCTGCTTTCTTTGCGCCGTCTATTTTGGCAAGCTGGCATACTGCGCTTGAGAGCGAGAACCCTATCCCTTTTATCTTTCGCATGGCATCGGCCACTTTCCTGTTGCCGTCAAGGTCGGTGTTCGCGATGCGGACAATGTGCCTGAACTGCTGCGATTGCTCTTGTTCCATCTTTGTTAAAAACCAATCACTCTGAGAAGAACTGCTTTGTCGCCCTCACTCGCTCTTCCCAGAACTCGGGCGGATAAGTTATAGAGGAGAAACTAGGGGGTGGTATTTAAAGGTTACTGCCGTTCGGGGCTTGCGCGCACATATAATCTTTCCAATTTGCCCCCTCTGTAATCAGCATTTACGATGGCACCTTTCGCTTCATAACAGTTGGACAACCCTAATGAATTTAAAAGAGCTTTTGCTCTACCCGGTGGTAATACTATTGAATCGCGTACGGAAACATTAATTCCTTCAATATTCACCCGTACAAGAGCAAGTTCAGGCGCAACTTCTCCCTCTTGAGAAATTTCAATAATACGAGCATCAATAGTACGCGTGCCCAGAACTGTTGTTCCGTGTTGCATTCTGATAGAGCGAACTCAGAATCTTTATATAAATTTATTGCTAAAAAGATTATGTCTTGTTGCTGCCTGACTCTTCGTTCTTTCCGCTGCTGCCCTTCACGTTCTTCTTCCTTATAGGCTTCTGGCTCTCGGCTACCCTTATCGCCCTCCTGTAAATCTGCTTTGCCTCTGCAACAGGGTTTTTGCACCTGCCGCATTCTGGTGTGCACTCTATGCCGAGCTCCTTGTAGTAGCTTGCGTTGCTGCAGTTTGGCGGCAGCGCCCTCTTGCCCTGCTTGTGGTAGCTGAGGTGGGAGCTTATGTACAGGTGTGGCAGCGGCTCCCTGTTTCTCTGGTTCCACGCTTTTATCATTGCCTCAATTTCCTCGTTGCTGTAGTTGCAGCTTCCAAGAAAATTGACCAGCACAAACAGCACCCTTTTCCTGCCGTCAGCCACTCCCTCAAGCATTTTCTTTATGCATGCCGGGAAGTACTGCTCTGGTATCTTGCCTTCAATCTCTTCGTACTCTCCACGGCTGCCGCTGCCTTTTTCCGCTTCTACTTTTACAGTCTGCCTTTTGCCAAAGTCGTACGCTGCGAGGAAAAGCCGTTCTGCCTCATCCTGCCTGGCATTTTCCCTTTCCATGAAAGGGTAAGCCCCAACCTTTACTTTTTCGGCAACGGCATGTTCTTTTGAGAATTCCATTATCCTGTCAACGTCAACTGGCACAGAGGCAAGCCCGGATTTCTCATGCAGCGAGTATGGCATCCTGTACATGTGCCTTGACGATATAAGCAAAGTGTCAATTACAAGGAATGGCTCTGGATTCAGGAGTGGCTTGTCCGTTGCAGCAACTTCGCTGCTTTCGTTCCTGCTCGTTATTTCGGCAACTTTTTTGCCCGTCTTCATCGCAACGTTGGCGAATGAGTTGCTTTCTTTCCTTAGTATCTCATCCCCGAGCCTTTTTTTAATCCTTTCTTTGATGTAGAGCGCTATCCTTTTTGGCGCTTCAGGGAACAGCTCTCTCGTTTCCTTTCCCAGCACTTTTTGCGGGAAAGCCTCGTAAGGCACAGCTATGTGAAAGCCCTTGTTGCCGCTAAATTTTATAGTCGCACTTCTTACCCCGTGTAGTTTCAGCTCCTTTACAATCAGGTCGGCAGCTATTTTTGAGTAGTCCACTATTGCGCAGTCAACATCAAGAAGGAGGTCCCAGCCCTTGCGCAGCTTGTCAAGCTCCTTCTTTTCCATCTGCGGCACGAGCAGCATCGGGTTGGCCCATAACTCCTCAGAGCAGTGAAAAGAGGTTGCTCCCTGCTTTGCCAGCTCAAGCACGTCATTGGGGTAAGTCAAGGTGTCTGGCCTTTTCCCGAACCTGTCATTGAACCTGGCAGCCACTTCCTTATTCTCACCATGCTCTACAATCGCTTTCTGAACGTCTTCCCTCTTGTAATACTTCAGCGATGTGCTCAGGTGTATCATTATGCTGCTAGCATTTTCCTTTTCTTTAAATATCTTGCCCGGGCA
>CAZBFZ010000029.1:0-7872 GCA_964491245.1 uncultured Methanosarcinales archaeon | reverse complement strand
AACACCGTGCTGTTCGTGCTTGGATTCACGCTCGTGTTCGCCCTTCTCGGAGCGCTCATCAACAGCGTATTCCTAAGCATCTCGTACACGCTGAAAGACGTCCTGTCAAAAGTTGCGGGCATCATAATTATACTGTTCGGCATGGTGCTGCTGGGCGTAATAAAGCCACAGTTCCTGCAGCAGGAGCACAAGCTAAAGCTGAAAGGGCTTAAGCCAAGCTACCTCACATCGTTCCTGTTCGGGGCAGCATTCGCCGTAGGATGGACACCATGCGTGGGGGCAATACTCGGGGTCATACTCACGCTCGCGCTAACGCAGCCGGCGAGTGCTTTCGCGTTGCTTTTCTCTTACGGCCTGGGGCTTGGGCTGCCATTCATAGCAGTTGGGCTTTTCACGTCAAGGGCAACAGCGCTCATAAACAAGTACCAGGGGGCGATGAAATACGTGACAATCGCGGCAGGGATAATACTGATAATACTCGGAATTCTCGTGTTCACGAACCAGCTTCCGAAGATTGCCAACCTCGCATTTGCCGGAAGCTTTATTAAGTAAAAGGAAAAACGCGGTTTTCATGGGCAAGAAAAGCAAAAAGAAGGAAAAGAAAATAAGCGCAAAAGCGCTAAGGTACGCGAAGTTCCAGAAGGACAAGCCGGCAGTGGTTGACATCACCATGCCAGACCTGACTGAGGAAGCCAACAAGCAAAAGCAGGAAGACCAAGAAAGGATTGACCGATTTCTCAGGTACAACAGGAACCCGCCCACTAAAGAGCTTTCTGAAAGAAGGATGAGAAGCAAGAGATGATATAGTTATCTTCTAACGATTTATTACATGGTTCTGTTATCGAACAATTGTTCTATTAAGGAACCGCTTGTTACGGAATGTAGGTATAAGTAGCCCCGCCCGGATTCGAACCGAGGTTACCGGAGCCAGAGTCCGATGTGCCTAGTCGCTGGCCATCAGCTTTGACCGCTACACTACGGGGCTGTGAACAGGGCAGAAATGGCAGCTGTTTAAAAAAATTTGCGTTATTTTGCTGCAGTGGCTGCTGCGGCGGTGGCGGAGATGCCTGCCGTGATGGCTTTGCTTCTCTTAAAGATTGAGGAAAACACGCTCACGCATTTGTGGCTGCTTGCCTTCTTGAGGAAGCCGCACTTCAGCTTCTGGCAGCCGCGGTCTTTTATTGCCTCATCATCAGCGCACACGATGTCCCTGCACACGTGGTTCACCGCCGATTGGCTTTCTGAGCATTCAAGCTTGCTGCAGCTGTTGTTGAAGATGTATTCATCTCCGGCGCATTCAAGCGCTTCGCAGCCGTGCCCAGCAACGTATTCATTGAACTCGCAGCTCAGCGGCTGGCACTTTCTGCTGTCGCCGCAAACAAAACCAGAGTCGCAGTCCAAATCTGTGCAGCAGTCGTAATCAGCGCAGGTGTGGTTTGAAACGTACTGGCACGAGCCGCAGCTTATGGGTATGCATAAGCCGTCATCGCAGCGCTCAGGCTTCAGACAATCGCCGTCAGAGGCGCAGGAAGGCCTTGAGCTGCACACGAACGAGTCATAGAACCTGTACTTTTCAGTCTCACAGTCGTCATACCTTACCATGAACTTGGAAACGTTAAGAGGCGTCTGCCACTTCAAGGTGTACGTGTTTGAGCCAGTGCGCCTTATCCGGCTTATGTTGATTGTCTCAAACTCCGGGCTGAGGATTCCAGCAGAATGTGTGAGCTCCTTCTTCTTCCCGGAAGCAAAAGCAACAGCATCATACCTCAGCATGAAAGGCTTTTCAAACCTGAACTCGTTCTTCTTATCGTAGCGGAAGCTGTAGGCAGTGTACTTCCCGAAGAAAGTGTCGTTGCGCTTGTAGCAGCTGTTGATTGTTATGTTGATGAGCTTGCAGCTGAACTTGAAAGCCGGACAGGTAACTCCGTAGCTTGACTTGTCAACCGTGATTGTGTAGCGGCCTCCCTGCACGTCAACAACGGCCATGTCATCAGAGGTAAACTTAAACAAGCCGTTTGACATCTCTCTCCATGTTCCGGAAGCAGCAGAGGCCGAGCTGCCGCTCTTCTTGATGGAAACAGACTTGCCCCTGTCCTCAAGGCTGGAAACGCTGAAAGAGCCTGTGTCATCGCAGCGGGCTTCGGCAACCGGCTTTGGCTGGAACTGGGCCAATGCGCTAACACCAGCAACAATAAGCAAAACACCAGCCAGAGCTGCCAGCAAAGCAGCCGCAACCTCCTTTTTCATCAAGCTACAGTTGAAGTTACGTATTTAAAAGATTTTTGGGAAAGAAAGGAGAATGAAAAGGAAAAGTGCAAAAACAAAAAGGTTTAAATAGTATACATAAACGTATACTGGCTCAGCATGAGAAAAGAGGCAAAAGTTTCTTTGGCATCAGCTTCAGTCACTTTGGCAGTTGCCGCTATTCTTTCTGTTGCATTAATAATAGCTGTTGCCGCGCAGGAAGAGGAAGAAGAGGTTCTTGTTGAGGAAGAGCTTGTTCCCAATGAGTATGCTGGCGTAACGCCTGACAGCCCAATCTACGTCTTTGACAAGATAGTTGACGACGTGCAGCTTGCGCTGGCAAAGGGCGATGACAAAACCAGGAAGGCCCTCGAGATAAAGGAGGAAAGGCTAGCAGAAGCAGCCATAATGGTTGAAAAGAAAAAGCCAGACCATGCACAAAGCGCGCTCGAGCTCGCAACAAAGGCAGCAGGGCAGGCGCAGAAGGAACTTAACCCTGAGCTTGAAAAAGAGACAAACGAAAAAGTAAGAAGGGCTGCCAGGCTCCTGAGCGGGCTGCAGGAAAAGCTGCCTGATGAAGGTTGGGAGGGCGTTGAGAAAGCGCTTGACGCGCAGCTCAGCGAGGAGGAAAAGGTTAGGGTAGCGCTGCTCGTGTCAAAAAGCAGGCTGTCGTACTGCGATGCCATTGCGCAGCAGGACTTTGACGTCATGAAGCAGGACGAGCTTTGCCAGCTGGAAAAAGCGCCGCAATGGCTAAAGGAAAGAGTGGAAGGCGAGTTCAAAGCCAGGGAGGAAAATGCTCGGGGCCTGATTATAGGCACGATAAGCACCTGCGTAGTAGACCCCAAAAAGTGCGACTGCAGCCAGATACCGGTAGGGAAGCACAGCCAAACCTGCGAAGTCAAAAAGGCGCTGGCGATAAGGTGCGAGTACGAAAACGACGAATCAGCATGCTCTGAGCTCGCATCGGAAAAGCTGGAGGACTTCCTGCCTGACTTTGTCGGAGAGGAAGGAAAGCAGACAGTCCTTGCCCACCTGCGCGAAAAGGAGCAGGAAATGTTTGAAAAGTTCAAGCCGCCTGAATGCAAGGACGCTGCAACGTTCCAGGACTGCTTCAGGATAATGAAAGAGCTCTACGGAGCGCCACCAGAATGTGACGACCTAAGCGATGACGAGTGCATAGAACTCATGAAAAGCAGGCCGCCGGAAACAGAAGAGGACCGCATGAAACATTTTCCGCCCGAGTGCCAGGAAGCGGGCATAACAACGCCGCTTGAATGCGCAGAGCACATGTTCGGCAAATACGGAAAGCCGCCACAGTGCGAAGGGCTTGACACGAAGGAATGCATGAAGCTGCTCCGCCACGAAAGGCCGGACGCTGCAAACTTCGCAATGCCGCCGGAATGCCAGGAAGCCGGAGCAACGCAGCCGAGGCAGTGCTTTGACATAATGACTTCCAAATACGGTTTCCCGCCGGAATGCGAAGGGCTTGACTCTGATGCGTGCTTTAAGGAAATGATGAAACGAGGCCCAGGAGGGGCTGGCGGGGAAATGATGGGGCAGGAGCCGCCGGAGTGCAAGGAAAAAGGAGCAAAGGGAAAGGACTGTTTCCTTTTGATTACGGAGCTTTACGGCACACCACCTGAATGCGAAGGGCTAAGCACTGACGAATGCTTTAAGGAAATGATGAAAAGACCTCCACAAGGCGGAGGAGGGCACTGCGTAGGGCTAAGCCCGGAAGAATGCAGGGCAAAGCTACAGGAACAGCACGGGCTCCCGCCGGAATGCGCGCAGAACCCAGACCAATGCCAGCACGCGTTTGAAGGCAGGGGAGTGCCCGGAGGACTACCGACAGAATGCGCTGGCCTCGAAAAGGGGCAGTGCGAGCTTGTGATGATGAAAAAGTTTGGCCCGCCTGAATGCAAAGAGGTAAGCACAAAGGGCGAGTGCGAGGCGATAATGAAGGAGAAGTATGGTACAGAAGGCGGCGGCTTTGGAGGAGGCCCTGGCGGCGGTCCGGGCCCAGGCGGTGAAGGCGGATTCGGAGCTGGAGGGTTTGGAGGAACAGGCGGAGGAGGCTTCAAAAACGAGTGCGAAGGCCTGGCAAGAGAAGAGTGCGAGCATAAAATGTTCGAAAAGTTTGCCCCGCCGGAATGCAGCGGCATGACAAGAGAAGAATGCGGCGGGACAATGAGGGACAGGTTTGAGCAGCATGAGCAGCAGGGAGAAGGAGGCGGAGAAGGGTCTGAGGGAGGATTCGGAGGAGGCTTTGAGGACCGCGGCAGGTCTGGCATGCCGCAAGAATGCCAAGGGCTCAGCACGGAAGAATGCAGAAGCAAGTTCTTTGAAGGCAAAGGACAAGGAGAGATAAGAGGAGAAGGAGAACACCGCGAGGGCAGCGGAGAGTTCTCAAGGGAAGGAGGAGAGGCAGGCAAAGGAATTCCTCCATCAGGATTCCCAGCAGACGGGCAAGGGTCAGGACCAAGGCGAACAGAAAGGGCTCCGCTGGGAGAGCCGATAAGGGGAGAGCCGCATCCGGATGAACAGGGGCGTTACCCATCCAAGGAATACCAGACAGGAAACTATCCTACAGGATCTTATCCAAAGCCGGAAGGAGAATACCCGAAAGATTACCCACAAACATCAGGAAGCTATCCTGCAAAGGATTACCCGCAGCCAAGCAGCGGAACAAGCGGCAGTGAAGGAGGCTATCCGAGCAGAAGCAGCGACAGCAGCTCAGGCTCATATCCTTCCTCTGGCTCATACCCAAGCAGCGGAGGCGGAGAAGGAGGGGGTAGCGGTAGTTACAGTGGCGGCAGCGGAAGCGATAGCGGCAGCGGGGGAGGCGGCTCAGGCGGCGGAGAAGGCACAACAGCCGCAATAACAGGACAGGTAATCAAGGCGCTGAAGTGGATAGGCGGAAGATAGGCAGATGGAAAGTAATTAAAGCAGCAACTAATTCTTTTTCATTATGAGAAAACTTGCTATAGGAGCAGAAGCCATCGTTTACGCTGACGATGCCAAGAAAGAGGTGATAAAGCAGCGGCAACCCAAGAAATACCGCGCGAAGGAGCTGGATGAAAAGCTTAGGCTGCACCGCATGAGAAGGGAGGCAAA
This sequence comes from uncultured Methanosarcinales archaeon, assembly GCA_964491245.1. Taxonomy (GTDB): domain Archaea; phylum Nanobdellota; class Nanobdellia; order Woesearchaeales; family UBA10216; genus UBA10216. The sequence continues at coordinate 2,511 of CAZBFZ010000029.1, read as the reverse complement.
GGTAATTGATGCACTGCAGCAGCTGGGAATTCCAGTTCCAAAGCTCGTGGAGGCTGACGAGAAGACAGCAACACTAACAATGCAGCTGGTTGAAGGGCAAAAAGTAAGGGATATTCTTGGCAACGGCAGCCATGCGGGGATTTGCAGCGAAATAGGAAAAGCTGTTGGGGTAATGCACTCCAGCGACATTGTTCACGGCGACTTAACTACGTCAAACATGATTCGCGGCAGCCGCGATGGCAAAATTTACTTTATCGACTTCGGGCTAAGCCTGTTTTCAAACAAGGACGAGGACAAGGCGGTTGACCTGCACCTCTTCAGGCAGGCCCTCAACAGCGGCCACAGCAAAATAGCTGAAAAATGTTTCGCTGTTGCAATAACGGCGTACAAGGAATCGAACATCACCGGCTGGAAAGCCGTGCTGAACAGGCTTGAAAAGGTTGAGGGAAGGGGAAGGAACAAGGGAAAAATGCCTACTGCTTCTTCACCGTAATTGGAAGAACGCCCTTCTCGAACTCCAGCTTTGCAATCTCTACAGGGTTGTACCTGAGCTTCTTCAGGTCTTCCTCCTCAAGCTTGATGAGAAAAGGCGCGCCCATCGAAATCTGGAGGGCGCGAGCTCCTATCATTCTCGCTGTTTCGTACTTGTTGCTCTTCTGCACCGGCCCTTCCGAACCGGCATCAGAATCCTTTGAAGCTCTCCCTGCCATTTTAACCACCATTTTAACAATCGATATTTAAGCCTTACCGTTTGAGCCTGGCAGCCAGCTCAGCCGCCTTGGCTGTCGCCAACCCAATCATCCTGTCAACGTCATCAATGGAAACCGGGGCATCGCCGCCCTTCTGCAACGCGCATACCTTGCCATCCTGAGTCAAGGCAACCGTGAGCCTTGAGTCAACAACCTTCTCTTCCTCAATAGAAGGGTCAACAAACAAGTAATCGCCAATCTTCATTATGGTAACAGACAGGGGCAGCCTCGTTATGGGAAGCCTCTTGTCAGTCAGCTTCTTGTAATCCACCGACTTGCCATCGTATTCCGGAAACTTCGCATCCTGCACTGCAGCGACAGCGGCAAGCGCAGCGGCATCAAGCAGGTTGCCTGCAGAGTTGATGGTGCAGATGTCAATAGCAACCATCCACACCTTCTCACCCTCTGTAAGGCAGAGCTTCTTCGTGTCAATCGCCTTCGATTCCCTCAGGCCCCGGTCAACAACCCTTGCAACCTCGATGGACTCCTCATTTGGAGGGCCTGCCTCGTAGTCAGGGCTTGACAATGGCAGAAGCTCAGCGCCAACCATCAGGTTGCCGTCCTTGGGAGTGTCAGGGTAGGGCTTCTCGACAGAAAGCTTAACCCCGGCTATGACTTCGGTATCGCCAATCTTAACCCTGGCAGAGCCCTCAGCGTTCTTCGTAACGCCGTACTCGACAACCACGGGCCTGAACTCGTCCAGGGCACGGCCATCATACCGCCTGCCCTTCTCAAACCATTTCATAATGTGCGACTTCAAAAACTCATTCATTCAGTAATCACCACTTATTTGCCGCTGCTGCCGTTTCCACTTACGCCAACGGCTGCAGCGAACTTTTCCTTCAACGCCTTCTTCTGGATTTCGTAAATCTGAAGGCAGGCCTTCTTTCCCATCTCAAGCGCCTTCCTCAGGCTGTCACGGTCAATAAGGCCGTCCATCTGAAGCAGGGAAACCTGGCCAGTCCTGGGAATGAAGGCAACAGGCACATCCGCAACATCGCCTTCCTCGTAAGACTCCTCAGCATAGTTCAGGTCAACCGCAACCATGCTGCCAACCTTGCCAACAGAGACCGAAGACACAAGGTCCTTCATGGACAATCCTGCGTCAGCAAGCGCAATGGATGCAGCGCAAATGCCCGCACACCTGGTTCCGGCATCTGTCTGGGGAAGCTCGATGAAAACGTCAACAACAGCGTTGGGAAAATCCTCAAGGTTGAGAACGGGCAGCAGGGCTTTCTCGGTCACCATGGAAATCTCCTTGCTCCTTCGCGAACCTCCGGGCTTGACACGCTCGCCAGCGCCGGAAAAAGGCATCATGTTATACCTGACCCTCAAAGTGCCGCGCTGGGGATTCTGGAGGAACCTCGGGAACAAGTCCCTCGGGCCGTAAACCGCTGCGTAGGCAACTGTATTGCCTATCTGGAACATGGCAGAGCCATCAGCCCTCTTGATTACTCCAGCCCTGGCAACAATCGGCCTCATCTCATCAGGAGCACGGCCATCAACACGCTTGTCGTAACCCATCAAAATCACCCATTCATTTCTGCAGCTTCCTTGCCTCTTCGTCAAGGAACGCCTTAATCCTGTCAGTGAGGCCGGATATGTGGCTCTCGCTCTCAATCTTCCTCAGCGCAGCAACGGCTATGAGCTCCTGCCCCGGCTCGCCCTGCAGCCACACAATGCCGTTCTGGCCAACAATAATCTTGCAGCCGGTAGCGTCCTTAATCATGCTCACCATGCTCCCCTGCTTGCCAATTATCCT
>CAZBFZ010000028.1:0-7945 GCA_964491245.1 uncultured Methanosarcinales archaeon | reverse complement strand
GCTTACGAGTCTCTCATTCAATCAGGCGAGAATATGAGTAAGCCGGAGTTCTGGAGTGTTTTCCGGAAGCTCTGCGCAGCACAATTTAATCTTAACCATGAAGAAGCTAAAGAACTGGCGGTGGAAGGCCGACTTGCCAGAGTAATGCCAGCGCTTTTCCCGCACATTCCACAAATGCCGGCACAGGCAATGCTAAAACAAGTCTACGCAGCAAGTTCTTGATTGAGAACATGATAAACAGCTATTTCCAGCCCCAAGGCGTAAGCGAAAAAGAGGTGTGCAAAACGCCTACGCCCAGGAGGCAGGAACGTGATGTGTGATAAATTTATACCCGTTTTTGTAAACTTGTACGGTGAAAGTTAAACTCCCTAACTTATTCCCCGCTGAACAACTAGTAAGTAGTTCTATTATTTAAACTTTGTTAATCAATAGTACATACCACTAAAAATTTCCTTTTAACTACGGTTGAAAAAGCCAAAAAAGGCGTAAAAAACGTCTATTAGTATACATTAACGTATATCAAATTGTTGCTTAAACGAACTTAGACGCTTCAGCGGCTGCAACGAATATTCGCTTAATGCCAGTGAAGCTTTAGTATTCGCCGCCCATCCCTTCAGGCATTCCAGGCGGCATTCCGCCACCCTTTGACTCTGACTTGCCTGAGGCGATGACATCATCTATTCTTAGTATCATTCCTGCTACTTCGCTTGCTGAGCTTATTGCCTGCGTTTTGACCTTCAGGGGCTCAAGCACGCCTTCTTTCCAGGCGTCCATTACCTTGCCTGTGAAGACGTCTATGCCTGCCCACTTCCTGCCCTTGTCGTGCTGGGACTTGAGCTCGGTCATGATGTCTATGGGGTCAAGCCCTGAGTTCTCAGCGAGAGTTTTCGGTATTATTTCTACCGCTTCTGCAAACGCCTTCACTGCCAGCTGCTCCCTTCCTGAGAGCGATTCTGCATACCTTCGGAGCTGCATTGCGAGCTCGGTCTCTGTTGCGCCTGCTCCTGACACCACTTTTCCGCTTGTCAGGGCAGAAGCAACGTCTCCAACAGCATCCTCAATAGCCCTTTTTACTTCGGCCACAACGTGCTCTGTACCCCCCCTTATGAGCATGGTAACTGCTTTTGCGTTCTTGCACTCCTTGACAAAGGTCATGTCCTCATCTCCCACTTTCTTTGCCTCAACCACGCCTGCTGTTCCGAGGTCAGAGGCTGAAAGGTCGTCCAGGCTGGTGACTATCTTGGCTCCTGTTGCCCTTGCCAGCTTCTCCATGTCGCTCTTGCCAACCCTTCTGGCGGCGTACATGCCCTTCTTTGCCATGAAGTGCTGGGCAAGGTCGTCAATGCCTTTTTGGCAGAAAACAACGTTCGCTCCGGACTTTGCTATCTTCTCAACCTTTTCCCTGAGTATTTTTTCCTCCATGTCGATGAAGCCCTGGAGCTGGTTAGGGTCAGTTAGCTGTATCTTTGCCTCGGTCTCGGTGCTTTTGATCTCAACAGCAACGTCAATCAGCGCAACCTTCGCGTTCTTTACAACATCAGCCATTCCGGGATGGACTTTTTCCTTGTCGAGGATTATGCCTTCAACGAGTTCAGAGTCCTCAACTGCTCCGCCAACCTTTTTTTCTATCTTGATATTGTCCTTGTTGACGCTGAGCTTGCCATCCTTCAGGTCAGCGACATCTTTGACTGCCTTTACTGCGAGCTTCGAGAGGAGCTCCTTTGCTTTTTCGGCACCTTTCCCTGTCATTGCCGTCATTGCGATCTTTTCCAGCATGTCGGTGTCCTTGTCAGTTACTGGTTCGGCCATCTTGTTCAGGATTTCAAGCGCCTTTTCTGCAGCCAGCCTGTATCCCCTGACAACAACTGTTGGGTGAACGTCCTGGTCAAGCAGGTCCTCTGCCTTCTTTAGCAGCTCCCCTGCAATAACGACAGCGGTTGTCGTTCCGTCGCCAATTTCGTCTTCCTGCGTCTTTGCAACCTCAACAATCATCTTCGCAGCAGGGTGCTCAACGTTCATCTCTTCAAGAATCGTAACCCCGTCGTTAGTGATGACGATATCCCCGAGGTTGTCGACAAGCATCTTGTCCATCCCCTTAGGGCCAAGCGTTGTCCTCACTGTCTCAGCGACAGCCTTTGCTGCCATGATGTTAGCCCTCTGGGCTGACCTGCCGGTTGTCCTCTGGCTGCCTTCAGGCAAAATAAAGATTGGCTGTATCTGCTGTGCCATTTTCAATTCCCTCCCATCGTCGTTTTTGGATTGAACCTTTTCGCAAAAGGGTCATCCGAAATATTCCTGCCTTGCTTCCTTCTTGCCAGCCTTCCTTGCCTCTTCCTCGAGCTTCCTCAAGGCTGCTGGCTTTGTTATCTTGCCGTGCCTTTTCTCATACCTTGAAACGTTCTCTTTCAGCACGTTGATGAACTCAAGGGCAAGGTAAGGGTCAAGGAGAATGACGTTGTGGCTCATCACCATCCTTGGCTGCGACGTTGCGCTTCCGTCAATGCGAGGGGCAGTCCTTGTAAAGTCAATCACAAACCTGAGCGGGTTGTGTGAAACAGACACCTGGTCCGCGAAGAACTCTGTCCCGTTCTGGACTTCAACATTGATTTGCTGCTGGCCTTCAGGCTGTTCCATTCCAATCACCTTTTACAACGTTTTACGCACTTTTATCACAGCAGCTGCCACAACTGCTAAGACGTGAAACCGCTAAACAAAACCCCAAACTTCCAGAAAAAGTAAACAACAGGTTCTATTTAAATGTGATGGTTTTGTCTAATGCCAACCACTCCCAACGCTTCTTAGCTTCTTGCTCGGCTATACGCTTTTTTTATTGCTGCCACTCGTGCAGCCTCCATCCTTTCAATCGTTTCCTTCACTTGTGCGGCTTCTTCTTCGTCCGCCTTTGTTTCTTTCTGCCGCTTTTCCTCAAAATAGTTCTCCAGAAGCCTATCAACAAGGTCGTGCTGCTGCGGGCTTAAGTTAAAGCCCCTCAACTTTGCCATGAAATCGTGAACGGACATTTCTTTATTGACACACGCTTGCACTAATCTTTCCAGGCTTTCAGCATTTCTTTCAGCATTTTGCCATGCTCTTTGCCATGCGTCTTGCCATGGAGGCGCATTGTATGCAGGGTTTTCCGTTTTGCCTGCTGCCTGGCCGGCTGTCTGCCCTTCGGCATGTTGCCCTCCTGCCATTGCAAGCCACTCGTCGTACTGGTGCCTCTGCTCAGGGTTGTCAAGAATCGCGTAGGCGGCATTGATGCCTTTGAACTTCTCCTCAGCTCCTTGGGTTTTGTTGCGGTCAGGGTGGAATTCAAGCGCATTTTTCCTGAAAGCCTTCAGTACGTCTTTTGCTGTGCTGTCTTTTTGCAAGCCAAGCACTTCGTACAAGTCGCCGTATTTCCCGTGCAGCCTTTCAAACTCTTTCTCTAATTTGTAGTCGATGCCCATTTTGTTCTCCTGCTTTCATGACATGCCCCATAAAGAGTATTTTAGTACCGCGACCTGTCCTAGCAGTTCTGTTGCTCGCTCTTTCAATTTGGCATGAGTTTCCCTATCCTCGACTTCTATTCCTTCACGCCTGCCAAGTTCCTGTACTTCGATTTGTTGGCCAAAGAATCTGCATGCATCATCCCAGTGGCGTATGTGTTCCTGAACTTTTTCTTTGCTTTTTCTGCCTTCCTCAATGCCAGCATTCATTATTGCATCTCCTTTCTGGTATGCCGCTGCTCCCAGAATTAGCAAAGCGTAATTCCATGATTCCAGTAACGCGGGCAACCATATCTGCCTGAGCTGTGATTTGTGCTCAGGAACTGTGAGCGATGGCTCAAGCTCTTTGCTCGTCCTGTAGCCTTTTTCTGAACTCGTTACAATGTCATTTAAGTAACCCTCGATTTTGGGCTCCAATCTCCCGTCAAACGGAATTCTGGTGTCCATCATCTTTAAAGGATAAAATCTCGCCCGTGCCTGCGCCACATAAGACATGGCAAGGCATCGCTTTGCATCAGTCAAACCAGCTTCAAGCTTGCTTGGCACTTGCTCTTCTTCAAGCAGTTTCACGCCCTTAGCACCTTCGATGAGCTGCTGAAGTGACTGCTTTGCTGCTTCATTGGTCTGAGCGCTTTTTACTGCCAGTCCGTAAGCTTGCTCGTAAGTGTTCATCGATTGGTCTAATAGCAGCCTTACACGTTCACGTTCTGATTCAGTGCCAGCTTCCACTGCAGCCTTTGCAGTTTTCACCGCTTGTTCTCGCAACTCGTTGCTTTTGCCCAGCAACTCAAAAGCCTCTTTGAACTCTCTTTGCCCTCTCCGATATTCTTCACTTGCAGGGGTCATAGCCTCGGTAATCTTAGCAGCCTTTTCCAGCATCTCAAGTTCATCGCTAAGCTCGCTCATTCTTACCTCTCCCCTCCCACATAGTTGATGCTTATGCTGCCGTCTCCTGTCTTCACTTCAAGCTTTCCCGTGCTTTTCTGGTTTGGCGGCGAGTAGATTCCTCCTCCCCTGCTCACCATGTTTGAAACGTTAACACGGCCATCTCCTGTTACCAAGTGCAACTCAAGCGGCGAGTGCAGGTTAAGGCTGATTGCACCATCGCCTGTTGATATTCTGCCTTGGTGAGCAATTTCGCCGCGTAACGCGCCAACCCCCGTAAAAACTGACAGCTCTATCGCACTCTCTTTCGGCAGCAGAAGTTCCAGGATGCCATCCAGGCTGGCAACTGCAAGCTTTCCATCAGAAACCCAAGGCTCTTTTGAAACATTTCCTTTGACATACACCCTGCCATCTTTGGAAAATCCGAATCGTATGTCGCCATCGCCATGCTTTACAAGAACTGATTTGACGTTATCATATGCCTGGTTTACCTCTGTTTCAAGGCCGCTTCCATAAAATCCGCCGCCAAAAGGCCAAGAGCTTCCTGAACTGTGGACTCCTCCCATAACAACAGAACCGCCATTACCTATGTTGATTACGCCACCACCGCTCGTTACAATCTCCTGCCTGCTGAAAATCCCGCCTTTGGAAACCTTTACATAAGGCTGGCTGCCGCTTTCAGAGCTTTGGTATTCTATGGTCAAGCCGTCAAATCTTATCGTCCTGTCACGAGGCATGTCGTGGACATGAACGCCGCCGTTGACCTCCGCATATTTGGTTCCGCCATAGGAGATTATTACCTGACGCCAGCCGTTTATGATAACTGTTCGCCTTCCGGCAAACTCTTTCGGCAGCTCAACGCCGTTGACATAAACGCCGCTCTTTCCTGAGTTCCGTTCTGTTTCTCCATGATTCGTAGAATAAGAACCAGATGGCGGAGGAGTATGGGGAGGCGTATAGCCCGTCGAGGAGCCCGGACTGCTTGCGCTTGCGCGCCTTGCATTATCGTAAGCTCTCCTTTTTTCCGGCTTGCCAAGGGTCTGCCAAGCCTCATTGATTCCTTTGAATCTGGCTTCGGCTTCAGGGCTCTTGTTGTGGTCCGGATGCCACTTCTGCGCCAGCTTGCGGAACGCTTTCTTGACGTCATCTTCTGTTGAGTCCGGAGAAACTCCTAGTCTCTCATAAAAATCGTGGTGTGCCATTTTTATCAGTCCTTTATGAAGCCAAATCGCTCTTTGCTTTGGCCGTCACGCTTCTGTTGCTGCTTGTAAGCTGCTATTTCTTCTTCAAGCTCTGCAACTGTTGTAAGCACAACGTCCTTTTGGCCAGAAACTGCCGCCTGCCTGAATGCTTTTTGCCTTGCTTCCCTCATTACATCAGCAATGTCTGCTCCAGAGAATTTTTCTGTGCGCTCAGCAAGTGGCTTGTAGTCTATGCCTGGGTCAAACAGCTGCGTTCCTGCTTCTTTTTCAATGGCTCTTTTTGTGACTTGGAATATTGCTACTCTTGCTTCAAGGTCTGGCATTGGCACTTCTATCTTTACGAACCTTCCAGCCCTTGTTGCGCTCTCGTCCATCTCAGGAAGCCTGTTTGTTGCTGCCACGACATACACGTTAGGTATTTTCTGGCTTTCAAAGCCGTCCATGTACTGGTTGAACAGGTTTACAAGGTCAACCTTTACGTCATGAGCTGTGCCTCTCTTCGGAAAAATGGAGTCTATCTCGTCAATGAAAAGGATTACAGGCTTTTTTGTTTCGTCAGCCCTTTTCTGCGAACCTTCAAAAGCAGCCTTCAACGCTTTCGTTGACTGCCCAACATACATCTGCAACGCATCAGCTGCGTTGAAATAAACGAATTCTGCCACCGCTTCCCCTGCCAGCGCCTTTCCGAACAGCGTCTTTCCGGTTCCCGGAGGGCCGTGAAGCAGCCAGCCTTTTGACGGCTTGTAGCCTTGCCTCATTGCTTCTGCCGGGTTTTTAATTGCCAAGAGAAAGTCCTGCAGCTGCTCCTTAACGCCTTGGTAGCCGCCGATGTCTTTGAACGTGACATTGCTTTTCACTGCTGGTAATGCTGGAGCTGGCAGGCCACCCTCCTGTTGTTCAGCAGACTGCTGTCCATAAGGTTGCCGTTGTCCTGCAGTGCCAACTGGTTCATTAGCAGCAAAAGAGGCTCTTATCCTTTTGGTTTCCGTGCCAAGCTGCAAAGTGAGTTTCTTAGTTGGCGATGCAGCTTTCGCTTTCATGTAAATTCCATTAACAACATGTTCCAGCGCCTCAGCAAATCCAATTATGGACTGCTTTACTTCTTCAGGTGTCATGCCAGACGCTTTTCTGGAGTATGTGAGCGCGCCTCGGCTTCTTTGGCCGGAATATTGCACTACACCGTTGCCAAACCGCTGCACGCTCCTGATGTGCAGGAAAGTGTTGTCTCCGCCTTCTGTAACCCCAAACCCGTTTCCCTTCAAAAGAGACGTATCTGTTGGCAGTGTTGGTTTTCTTTCGTTCCCTTCAATTACTGCTTCAAGCGTATATGATGGCGAGGTATAGCTGTAATTTCCGTAACTGCTTGTGTTTATTGAGGTTTTCAGCATGACTTTTATTCCTGTAAGCCTGCTATCCAAAGCCACACTTCCCAAGCTGTACTCCGCTTCCTTTCCAGAAACTGCCTGCTGGACCATCCTGTCAAGTCCTCTTACATCTACGTGAAAGTTGGGCTCGTACCTTTGATTTCCCATTCCAATCGGTAGCTTGCTTAAAATGTTCATTTCAGCTCACCTCCAATTTTTGTTGGAGAAGCTGCCATCGTAAATCAGCGCCTGCCTTCTCATGCAGCAACTCTTCCAGCCCTCGGCCGTTTTTGCATCCTGCAATCTCCTTTGCCTCCCCAAAAGACGCCCTTCCGATCACGTACCGCGCTCCTCGGGTGCCAAATTCTTCACTCAGCGCCCTCTCGGCATTTTTCAGCGTTTTTTTGAAACCAAAATAGGCCAGCACACTTCGGGGGTTTGGCAAGACGATTTGTGCTCCTAAAGTGATTGTGCCTAAGTTGATTTTGGGTTGAATGTCACGCCCGTTCGCAACCAGAGCATTACCGCCAGCAGCATATGCATAAAATTCGTCGTTAAAGCTACCGTCGTTTAGAACGTCAGCTCTCATGCAGTGAACTCTTTCATGTGGAACAGTTCCATGTCTTTCTGCTTCATTGAATGGTTTGTACACGATTGCAAATGGCATAATAGCTTGAGCTAGATGAAACCACCTTACTGTGCCAATAGCACTTTCAGTGTTGCCAAATATGCGCTTGCATTTAGGGTCAAATCCCACAACAGGCACCCAGCTCACGTCAGCCTCATAGAGTTGTCTTACTTTTCCATCAGGGAGTTGTCCGTAGTAGTTAGTTACGTAAGATGCTAGCCAGACTTTCTTGTTTTCGTATGTTGATAGCGAAGTTGGGTCAAATTGCCCAGCTGCGTCGAGTATTTTTTCAGCTCTGCCAAGGAATGCGTCTATTGCCTCTTCCTTCAAAGGCAGAATGCCCTTGTCCAAGTACTGCACGGCTTCCCGTGCCAAGCT
>CAZBFZ010000027.1:0-8482 GCA_964491245.1 uncultured Methanosarcinales archaeon | reverse complement strand
TCCTGTAGCGGAGCTCTTCGCTTTTTCTTCTCTTTTTTATCGCTGCCAAAGTAGCTGCAAGAGTTGTGCTCTCCTTCTCCACTTTCCTCCCGCTTTTTCTGCTTCTGACATCGCTGAAAATCCTCTTTGCTGCAGCCTTCTCGTCAACCTCCAGAAACACCTTGAACGAGCCAGGGATGAAGTGGTACGCCAGCCGTGAGTCCATGACAAAGTCGTCCTCCTTTTTGCCGAGCTCAGCCGTTCTGCGGTCAAGCTCATGGTCGATTGAGCGATCCTTCTCAGCTGCCTTGCCAAGCTCAAGCAGAGACATTCCCCTTTTTTCAGCAATCTCCCTCATGAAGTCGCCTGCAGAATGGTGCCTGAAGCCGAGCTTCCTTGCTACCATTTTGGCTACTGTGCTTTTGCCACTGCCTGGAACGCCTGAAATTGTGATAATCATGGAGTAAAATCTAACAATGCCATATAAAAACGTTTTTAAACGTCATAGAGGCTTTTTTGACTTGAAACTTATGTACAAGCTGACAACAAGAAGCAAAAAGGCAGAAAAACAGTTTTACGATGTTCTTAATTCAAGGTCTGGCATTTCAGGAAAATTAGAGAAGCTGACGAAAGACCCAAGGAGGGAATTGGACGCTCACAAATTGAAAGGGAAACTTGAAGGCAAATGGAGCTGCTCACTGGGTGGAGATATTAGAATGCTTTATGAGATTGATGATGTGAATAAAGAAATAGTTGTTGTGGCAGCAGGTTCTCACAAAATCTACGGATGAGATTTAAGCTCCCAGGTCTTTACGCCTTTCTTCTTGGCTTCGTCGCTCTCTTTAATTGCAGCCATCATTTCCGAATTTCTCAATATACCTACCTCTTCCAGAAGCTGCTCGTATTCACGCTTCGGTATCTGGACCATTTCCTGCTTCATAATCTTCACATAAGTTTGCTTCTTTTTAAATGTTTTGCCAAAATCCCGTGCTCTTGCCAGAGCCTGGAACGCCGGAGATGGTGATTATCATGGTGCAACGTTTTGCTGCAACGGCTATAAAAACATTATTAAAAATTAGGGACGCCGCGGGCGGGACTTTCACTCAGCCATGGCTGGGCTTTGCACCCGCATGAAAGTTGGGCTTTCACCGGCTTCTGAAGCCGGCGCAGAGACTAGGTTTCTGCATCCGCGGCAGTCCCTTTACTATTCTGTTAAGAATTCTTCATATGCCTTGCCCTCGATTTATCGAAATTCTTCTCATAGCTTTGTAATAATTACAACAAATGAAGGAAGATTTTTGCTTTTTGCTAAAATTTCCGAATAGTTTTCGGCAAAGATGAAAATTTTAAACTGTAAAAATAGAAAGAGTTAAATAGTCGATTTATCATCAATCAAAACTAATGATGGTTGGGCTTTCGTAGGCAGGGACTGTTTCTGCCTTTCTTTCTTCTTTCGCATTTTCTAAATCTTCAAAAAGCCGGCTTTGCGTATATACACAGTTAGATTCTATAAAAAGTTTCTTAAACTCTGACTTCCTTGTAATAAGAATGAAAGTTCTCCCTCTCAAAATAACCTTGCAGCCGCCTATGCAGTGCGGTCCCGCTTGCCTTAAGGCTGTCCTTTCCTACTGCAAAGTTGATGTGCCAATTTCAAAGTTGGTAGAAGAGGCCAGAAGCCGGTATAAATGGCATGACTGGGATTTCAAGCTTGGCTTAGCTGCAATCAAACGCGGGCTTAAAGTTAAAATACATACCCGCTCTACAACAGTCTTTGACCCTTCATGGGCGAAACTGTCAAAAAATGCGTTAATAGAGAAGCTTGCTGCAGAGCTTAACTACGTTAAAAGCCAAAAGAAACTCAAAAAAAGAAGAGCCAAATGGTCTTATACAACGCTTGCTTACGAAGAAAAAGAGCTATTGGCGGCATTGGACTTTCTCCGGGCAGGAGGAACTGTTGATTTTAGTGCTTACACGACCAGACTGATTGAGGAGCGCATTCGTGAAGATGCCCCAGTAATATGTTCATTCAATCAACAGCTTCTGCATAGGGCAGCCAGATTATCGGAGGGGAAGGCTGATGATGTTAAAGGCGTTCCTTTAGGCCACATTATTGTTGTTGTAGGATTTAACAATGATAAGTTCAGGGTAGCAGACCCTGGCGTTTGGTATTCCAAAAGCCATTACTACTGGATTGACAAGGCAGAACTTCTTGATTCCGTTGTAAGGTGGGACGGTAATCTAATAGCTATTACTAAATGATGCAAGATTGCTAAAGCGTTTTTGCTTAATGTTAATCCTTCTCCATCATTATCTCGATTATCTTTGCGTATGCGGGCCTTGTGATGAAGACGCCGACTGACATTCCGATTATTGTGGTCAAAGCAAAGCCCTTCAGCATGCCTGCTCCTACGGCGAACAGGGGCAGCATCGCGACAAGCACAGTGAGATAAGCTCCAAATATGACGGAGAACGCTGACTTGAACTTTTCCTTCCACGAGAACACCCTGCCCTGCCTTCCCTTCAGGGCTTCGTCAGTGATGATTATCTGGTCATTAACGCCTGTTCCAACGGTAGCTATGATGCCTGCGATTGCGGCGAGGTCAATGGTCCAGCTCAGGAACGGGAGGAGCGAGGCAAAGCCAAGTATCATGAAAATCTCGCACAGCCCGGTAAACATCATTGGCAGCGCTATCTGGAGCTTCCTGTAAGCAAGGGCAAGCACCCCCACAACGAACAATATCGCGATAAGGCCTGTCTTAAGCGCGTTCCTTAGGAACTGCTCGCCAAGTATTGGCGAGATGTTGTCTGTCTTCACGACCTCGAGCTTCACAGGCAGCGAGCCGGTTATGAGGATTGTCTGCAGCCTCTTCATCTTTGTTATGGCGTCGCTTGTCGCTGATTTCCTGTCTGAGCCCGAGCCGCTGCCTGATATGCTTATGGACGTGACAGCGCTTCCCTTGAGCTCCTGCCCTATCTGCAGCGTGTCAACAAGCTCATCGTCAAGGTAGAGCTGGAGCGGCTCGCTCAGGTAGTCGCCAATGACAGCAAGCTTTGCAGTTGCCGCAGCCTGGCTGTTTGCCGCCTCCTGGCTGAGGGTCATGGTGAAGTAGAACCTGCACATGGCCTCGCTTGAAGAGACAGCAGAGCACCCGCCTGACTGCAGGTCAATGCCAGAGCACGTTGCGCTCCTGCATACGTCAACAACCTGGTTGCCTGTGAAGACAGTCCCGTTCGCAATTTTAGCTTCGAACTTGCCCTGTTTTGCAATCAGCTGCTTGACTTCGTTCTCGTTGGCTCCGGCTACTTCCACCATGATGAACTGGTTGCCTGAAAGGTCTGAAGCGTCCCTTACAACAATGTCGCTGAGCCCGAAAAGGTTAAGGCGCTTGTTCATGTTTCCAATGAGAAGCTCAATGTCAGCCTCTGCAAGCTTTGTTTCAGGCTCGAGCATCACCCTTGTCCCGCCCTGAAGGTCAAGGCCTAGGCGCAGGCTGGTCTTTGGGGCATTCGCAACCCTTATGCCAATGTCCTCAACACCAGCAGCATCCACGCCGGTTCTGTTAACTTTCAGCGGCCTTACTGTTACCCTGTAGAACGCCTTGTCAGTCTCGATGTTTACGCTTTGGTTTGCCTTAAGGCCTGAAACAGCTTCAGCATAGTCCAGCAGCGTCTTTATTTCATTGCCGTCAATTGCCAGTATGACTTCTTTTGAGCCGGCTGAGGCACCGCCCTCTGCGATGCGCATACCAGCGTCATATGCCGCGCTTGCCCTTTCCACCGAGCGCACCACAACGCCCTCATTCCCAAGCGAGAAAGGAATGCCTGTTGACCACACTGATATGAGAAGGGCTATAATTACCATTACAACCCTTGGCTGTGTAAGTATCCTCCGCAGCTTGCCCTTTGACGCCATTTCAGACCATTCCCTGCTTTTCAAGATACAATCTCAACAGCCCGGCATTGGTAAGCCAGGTGTGAATGATGTCAAAAATCATCCCAACGCTCAGGATGAGCATTATCTGCTTGATTGTCTCTGCTTCGGCAAAGAAGTAACCGGCTGTGACTGCCACGAAAGCCGTAAGGCTCATCAGAACACCTGTCCTCAGCGCAGACCTCACCCTCTCAGTAAGCCTTGCCTCGCTGCCCTTCAAAGCCCTTACTGTCAGCAGTATGTCAGTGTCAACAGAGTAGCCTATTAGCATTAGGAAAGCGGCAAGGCCGGCAGCAGACAGGTGCACGCCGATGAGCGAAACAACAGCCAAAGTGCAAAGTATGTCAACAAATGCCGTCCAAATAACAAACAGCCCGGGAAGCCAGAGCCACTTTCCGGCTACCATTTTGAAATACAAAAATACCGTAAAAGCCATGAACGCAAACGCAATCACCATGCCCTTGATGAGCTGCCTGAAAAAGCTGCTTCCCAGGGCAGCCCCGACCTTCTGCACAGTGAATTCGCCCTTGCCAATGCCCAGCCTGGCGCTGAGGAAATCCAGCAGGGCGTCCACGTCTTTTTCAGACTGCATCGCAGCTTCAACCACAATCCCTGTGCTCTTGCCGAGCTGGGTAACGCTCCTCACGCTCACGCCGCTATCAGGAAAGCGGCTGGTGAGCTCTTCTTCAAGGCCTATTTCATCGCTGAAGCCGGTAACGGCTATCACGCTTACTCCCCCGCTGAGAGAAATATCCCTCTTGAACAAGCTGCCAGTGGTTGAATAAGACATCAGAAGGGCCACAACAGCGGCAACTATAACAACGGCTGGAATTATCAGAAGCTTTTTGTACTGGTTATCATAAACGTCAATTAGCCTCTCTTTAAGCGGCAAGCCGGATTTTTCATTATGGCCGATGTGAGCGCTTTTCTTTTCCTTCTGCTGCTGGTGTTGGCTGCGCTCCTCAGCAGAAGCAGTGCCAGAGTCCTGCAGCTGCGGCTGTTGTGGCTGTGTTGTTTGCTCTGCCATCAATGCACAGGATTAGGGGATGATTGATAAATTTAACGGAAAACTTACCTTTTTCTTTTGGCTAACACATCCTTAATTACCTCATACAGTGAGAATAAGCCCCAAACCGAGTTTAAGACTAGGAAAGGCCACGCCTTAAGGGCAAGAGCGTAATATGCCAAGAGAAAAGCTCCAAGCGCATTGGCTGCGTCGTAAGCTATGCTGTCCTGTGAAAGCTTCTTTAACTGACTAAGCACGAATAGGATAAGTATGATAGCCATCCCTGCTATTCCGGCAAGCATTACGTAATCTGCCATTTTACACCTTAATCCTGTACTTCCTCTCAATTGCCGCCTTTATCAGGCCGTAAAACAAAGGCGAGGGCTTTTCCAGCCTGGACTTGTATTCCGGATGCGCCTGGGTGGCGGTGAAGTAAGGGTGGCTGGGAATTTCGATGAACTCCGCCAATCTGCCATTCCTGCTGCTTCCTGAGATCACCATGCCGTGCCTTTCCAAAACGCTGTGGTACTTAGGATTAACCTCGTACCTATGGCGGTGCCTTTCAACAGCGACATTAGACTTGTATAAATTGGCAACCAGAGTGCCTTTTTTGAGCTGAGCTGTTTCTGCCCCAAGCCTCATGGTGCCGCCAAGCTCCTTCACCTTTTTCTGCTCAGGAAGAATCATAATAATCGGATGGGGGGTTTTCGGGTTGACTTCGGTGCTGTTGGCATCCTTCAGATTGCATACGTTCCTGGCAAGCTCAACAACAGCGAGCTGAAGCCCAAAGCAAAGCCCGAGGAACGGAACATTCTTCTCCCTCGCGTACCTTGTGGCGGCTATTTTTCCCTCCACGCCGCGAGCTCCAAACCCAATCGGCACAATGATGGCGTCCATGCTGTGAAGCGCAGAGTCAACAGTAACCTTGCCATCCTCAAAGTCAGTTGTTTCAATAAAACTAATGTCAACGCCGCAGTTCAGGTTGGCTCCGGCGTGCCTTATCGCCTCAATAAGGCTGGCGTAAGAGTCGTTCAGGGCAGTGTACTTTCCGCAAATCGCAACCTTCGCCCTGTACTTCGGGGCCTTAATGCTCGAAATCAGCCTTCTCCAATCTGTAAGGTCCTTCTGGGAGGTGAAGCTGAAGTGCCTTGCCAGAAGGGAAAGCATGCCCTGCTCCTCAAACATAATCGGCACTTCATAAATCGTTTCTATATCCTTGCCGGAAATGACTGCTTCCTCTGGAACGTCGCAGAACAGCGAGATCTTCTGCTTCGACTCCTTAGTCAGGTGCTCCTCGCTCCTTCCTATTATGATGTCGGGGAGTATGCCGAGCGAGCGCAGCATCTCGACGTCCCTCTGGGCAGGCTTTGTCTTCTGCTGGCCAATGCTTTTAACGAAAGGAACGTAGCTCAGGTGCACGTACAGGATGTTTTCCTGTCCCACTTCCTTCTTAAGCTGCCTTGCCGCTTCTATGAACCACGAGTTCTCAATGTCGCCAATAGTTCCGCCAATCTCAATCAGCACAACACCCGCCTTCTCTGAAGCCGCTATTTCCAGCCACTTCGCTTTTATCTCGTTGGTGATGTGCGGGATGACCTGCACGGTCTTGCCAAGGAACAGCCCCTGCCTCTCCTTCCTGATTATGGAGTCAAAAATCTTGCCTGTTGTGAGGTTCCAGTCCTTCTTGCAGTTAATGTCAAGAAAGCGCTCGTAGTGGCCGAAGTCCATGTCAACCTCTCCCCCATCCTCAAGCACGAAGACTTCGCCGTGCTCGAAAGGGTTCATAGTCCCTGGGTCAACGTTCAGGTAGCCGTCGCACTTTATCGGAACAATCCTGAAGTTCCTTGAAAGCAGCTTGCCAATGGAAGCGGCAGCAGTGCCCTTGCCAAGGCCTGAAACGACGCCGCCGGTAACTATAATCCACTTTGTCTTTGGCTGCGGAGATAGAGAACCAGATGACTGCCGCTGTGAAACCTTTTGTTTTCGCGCGGTTTTCCTATGCGGCATAGCAGAACGTTGCTATAAGTTGTATTTAAAGATTTCTTGTCACTTCTGGAAAACTATATAAACCATCCGGATTTCCATGCCGAGGCGGTTTTGAATGGGTGATGTTGTTGCCAAGGGAAGCAAGGTGTCTGTCGAGTACACGGGCAGCTTTGACGACGGCACTGTCTTTGACACGTCCGAAGGCAAAGCGCCAATCACGTTTGTCACCGGGAACAGCGAAGTCATAAAGGGATTTGACGAAGCCGTAGTGGGCATGAAAAAGGGGGAAGTCAAGAAAATAACAATCACGCCGCAGGAAGGCTACGGCGACCGTGACGAAAAGCTCCGGCAGCAGGTTCCAAGGAGCGTTTTCCCGCAGGAAATGAAGCTCGAGAAGGGAATGGGCTTCAGCTTCAAGACGCCCCAGGGCCAGGTCATACACGCAACAATAACCGAAGCCAATTCTGAGTCAGTAACTGTTGACATGAACCACCCGCTTGCAGGAAGAAACCTGGTCTTTGACCTTAAGGTAGTTGATGTGGCATGAGCCAGCAATTGACTATACATCGGATTATCCTTTACATTTGCGAAGGCAATGTTCTCAGAAGTCCGGCAGCAGAGTTAGTTACGAACCGAGAGCTTGAAAAGCGCGGCTTGGATAGGCTGGTTAAAGCTGAATCAGCCGGCTTTTACGATGGTAGTGATTTTATGTCCTCATGGAAAAGTATGACACGCCGGCTAAGGGCACTCGGCTACGACACTTCAAGGCGCAGGTTACCGCCTCGTGCAATTACTCGTGACTTATTAATGGATGCTGTAGTAATATTGTGCATGGAAGTTGATCAAAAGGCTCGGCTAGAACGTTCCATGGCAGATTATGGTTTACCTGCTGATGGCAAGGTAATAAGCACAATGCATGGCTACGCGGGGCACGGGGATAACGACATTGGTGACCCTTATATGCGCAGAGGAGCATACGGCAGGGCAGCTGAGGAGATCCAGCGGTGCGTGTTGGATATCATCCCTAAGCTTGAAGAACTCGTGCACAACTTTTAAGTCTGCCGTTAAGCGGGTACATGGAGTTGAGAAACTGGGCGGCATCTGAAATGAAACACAAGGAGCTAAACGGAACGCATGTCCTGCTGCTGCTTGAAGGCGAGAAGCTGATTGAGTCCGTAACTGGCTTCTGCAGGGAGAAAAACATTACCGCAGCGACATTCACAGCCATAGGCGCTGTCAAGGAAGCCGAGCTCGGCTTCTACAACCTTGCAGCAAAGGAATACCACTGGAAGAAAGCCGAGGCAGAGCTCGAGCTCGACAACGCAACAGGAAACGTTGCCATTTTTGATGGCAAGCCATTCGTGCATGCGCACGCCACGGTCTCAGACAACGAGATGCATTCTTTTGGCGGGCATCTAAGGGAAGCAGTTGTCGGAGCATCCTGCGAGGTCTTTCTCACGCCGCTGCAGGGAAAGCTTGAGCGTGCATATGATAAGAAAACCGGCCTGAAGCTGATGCGGATTGAATGAAATACGCCGGGAGCGGGATTCTCACCTCCCTAGGAAAGGATTTGAACCCGC